>JAOAIT010000017.1 GCA_026414565.1 Verrucomicrobiia bacterium | reverse complement strand
TCTCCTCTGAACGACGCTTGCAACGAGGGCGTGTTGCTGGCGACGGTGATTCATCATGGGCCGGATGCGGGGGTGTATTTTCCGGTTTATGATGGGAATGGGAACGTGATGGGGTATGTGCGGGGGGCGGATGGTTTGTTGGTGGCGCAATATGAGTACGGCCCTTTTGGCGAACTCCTCCGCGCCACCGGCCCCCTCTCCCAGACCTTCAACCCTCTCTTCTCCACCAAATACCTCGACTGGGAAACCGGCCTCTACTACTACGGCCATCGCTACTACAATCCCACCACTGGAAGGTGGCTATCCAGAGACCCCATCGGGGAAATGGGCGGAATGAACTGCTACTTGTTTCTCGGCAACGAACCGATTGGTGGCAACGACTACCTTGGTTTGTGGGATACAAGAATTCACCTGCATGCTACTCAGCGCTGGGCAACACAGGTTGGGTATCCATCCGAGGCTGCTTTGGCAGTGGCAACGGCAGATGAAGCAGTTGACAGCGAACAATCTTACATCACAGAGCCAGGCACGCCGTATCATTTTGATCGCAGTCTGAGCATGGGAGGCAGTGAAGATACTCGTGACACGATGTATAAAAAGCACCTCAAAAATGCGCAAGACGCCTGCAACATGTCGCTGGGCAATGATGATCCCAAGAAGGCTGCGAAAGAACTGGGGACAGCCTTGCATCCAGCGCAAGACTGGGTGGCTCACGCAGATCACAACAAGCGACGGCTCGGCAGTTTCAACAACCTTAGCGACAGACACAACAATTCGAGTCCAGTAAAGGGAGCGTGGAAGTTTCCTGATGACCCTGACCTAGACGTCAAAGGGTCGGCTGATGGGCGAGCAACCTTGTCTGTTTTGCATTTTGTTTACGAACGCAATTACGAAGTTGGAGGCTATGTAAGGCGAGACTGGGCGGACTATGAACCGGGCCACAAACGGTTCAAGTTAACCATGGACAGGACGAAGGCTTCCATGACTGGGTATCGGGATTTTGTTAAGGCAAATGGTGGATGCAACTGTAAGAAGTATTTTGGGGTCGAATAGCCGTTATGACAAAAAACTGTCGAACAGTCTGCGTGACCCTTTTGGCGGGGGGCATGGGTGGGTTTCTAACGGGTTGGGCCATTCCGCTTGTGCTTGACTGGCTTCCGATGAGTTCGCCGATTCGGGGAGGAATTAATGCGTGTTTTGTTGGCATTGAAAAAATGGCCTATAGAACGGTGAAGCTGCTCAACACTGATGCTTCGCCTGATAACAGCATTGTCTATGTGTGGATTTCATTGGCTTTGAGCGGGGCACTCGTTGCTTTGAGCGGATTGTTGGTTCTCCGTCTTTTGAGGTCTCGGAATCTGCGGCAACAGGGCAGTTCTTGATATTGGCAACGCAAGCTGCCCGGCTGTCCCGCACAAAAGGTGAATAGGAATCAGCCGCGCTCAGGCCGCGGCGGGGAGGGTCGGCCAAACGTGAAAATGCTACCGCGCCGGTCTAGCAGTGTGGGATAACGGTGGTGCAGTGGGCTGGGGCGTAGGGAGATGATTAGCAAGCTGGTGGCAGGAGGGAGGCTTTGGCGGGGGCGGGAGCCGGCACGCGGGACGCGTGCGCCCCCCGAGACCAAGGGGAAATGCGAAATGCAAAGTGAATAATGCAGAGTGGAAGGCGCGCGCGGTTGATTCTCCAAATGATCTTGGGTTCAGGTGGGGGGCTGCCACGCGCCGGGGCGTTGGGAGGGGGGATGGAGGCCGGCGGATTCGATTTGGCGATAAAGGAAGCGGTTGGCTTCCTGGATTTGGGCGGGGGTGAAACTGAGGCGCGGCAGTTGTTCCCAGGGCAGAGTAAGGCAGTGTTCCAGCAAGGCTCGCGTGCCAGGGGAAAGAGGTGCGGCGTTCCAGTCGGGACCCAGGCCGAGGGCGGCCAGAAGCTTTAACTCCCAGGCGGCCATGGTTTGAGGGCGCGGGGGATGTTGGGGGAGGGCCAGCAGGAGGGACTGGAGGAGGTCAAACAAGTCGGGCACGGGGGTTTCGCGCTCAATCAGGCGCTCAAGGAGCGCGGCGGCGTACACAGCCTGAGTGAGCAGGCCGTAATCGCGACGCAGGGCGGCGTGGGTCTGGCGCAGTTCCACTTCCCGCAAGGTGTGGAGATCTGAGCGGCGGCTGCGGGCGAAGCTGAAGTGCGCCTGATAAAACAAGTCCAGTTTGCCGCGAAAGGGGGAGTTGGGCCGGCGGGCGCCTTTGGCCACGGTGGCCAGATGGCCGGCCTCGCGGGTGAGCCAGTGCACGATGAGGCTCGTCTCCGTAAGGGGATAGGTGCGCAAGACGAGGCCGTGGGCGCGTTCTTCCATGCGCACAGGCTATTTCAACTTTTGGAGGGAATCCTGCTGGGCCTCCGGAGAAAGGGAGCCCAGGCTGATGACGAATTTGATGGCCTCCTGGACGGGCATATTGATGCGATGGAGGCTGGCAGAGGGGACCAGCACGATGAAACCGCTGGTGGGGTTGGGGGTGGTGGGGACGAAGACGCTTTGCAACGGGCCGGAGTTGGGGCCGGAGATTTCCGGCTGGTCATTGGTGATGAAGCCCAGGGAATAGACGCCCTGCCGGGGGTACTCCAGCAACACCACCTGCTTGAAGGAGGCCCGCTGGCCGGAGAAGGCCTCATTGACCTGTTTGATGGTGCTGTAGATTTTATTGATCAGGGGCACGCGCATCATGAAGCGATCGCCCATCTCAAGGAGCTTGCGGCCGATGTAGTTTTTGGTGAGATGGCCGATGCCGGTGATGATGAGCACCGCCAGCAGGAGCGCCAGCAGGCTGTAATACCAATAAAGGGGGCCATGGCCGCCGTCTTTATGGGTCCACTCGCGCGGCAGAAAAATGAGCAGGGTGTCGGTGATGCTGGTGATGTTTTTAATGATCCACACGGCAATCATGAAGGAGACTGCCGCAGGCAGAATCACCAGCAGACCAGCCACAAAACTGGCACGCCATTTGGCCAGGAGGGGATGTTTCATAGGGGACTTCCCAGACGTTTGACGGAATGCTGCGCCAGCAGCCAGCGCAGGGCGCGGTTTTCCGCGGCTTTCATGCGCCGGCGGGCCGCCGGGTTTTGGTCATCATGACCGAGCAGATGCAGCACACCATGGATGAAGTAGCGCATCAGTTCCTCCTGCCAGGCGCAGGCGTATTCATGGGCTTGTGCAAGCGCCACGCGGGGGCAGATGAAAATTTCGCCGTAAAGCCAGCCCGGCTCGCCTTCGCTCAAGTCAAAGGTGATAACGTCGGTGGGGCCGGTGTGGCCAAGGAAATGCTCATTCAACCGGGCCATGCGGGCGGAAGAGACGAGGTGCACGCACAGGTCGGCGGCGGCGCCGGGCGCCAGCCGGGCCACGATGAGGGTGGCCAGGCGCTTGAACCGGGCCGGGTTGATGCGCCGGTCCTTTTGCTGATTGCGGAGGGTAACCTGCACGCCCAACGGCTCACGCCGAGACGCCGGTGCCGCGGTGTTGTTCGTAGGCATGGATGATGCGCTGAACGAGGGGATGGCGGACAACGTCGCGCCGCTGGAATTCCACCACGGCCACGCCCTCCACGTGCTTGAGGGCCAGGCGCGCCTCCAGCAGGCCGCTGGGCTTGGATTTGGGCAGATCAATCTGGGTGGGGTCGCCGGTGACCACGGTCTTGGAGCTGTGGCCCAGGCGGGTGAGGAACATGAACATCTGCTCCATGGTGCAGTTCTGGGCCTCGTCCAGGATGATGAAGGCGTTGTTCAAAGTGCGCCCGCGCATATAGGCCAGCGGCGCAATCTCAATGGTGCCGCGCTCCATGTGCCGCTGGATTTCCTCCGGGGGCAGCATGTCCATCAGGGCATCGTGCAGGGGGCGCAGATAGGGGGCGAGCTTCTCCTGCAAATCCCCGGGCAAAAAGCCGAGCGCCTCGCCGGCCTCGACGGCGGGCCGGGTGAGGATGATGCGGTTGACTTTCTGCTCGCGCAGGTGCCAGACGGCCATGGCCATGGCCAGATAAGTTTTGCCCGTGCCGGCGGGGCCGACGCCGAGGGTGACATCGTGGGTGCGGATGGCCTCCAAATATTTTTTCTGTCCCAGCGTTTTGGGGGTGATGTTGGCCTTGCGGGTGGAGGTGACGATGCGGTCGCTCATCAGGCTTTTGAGGGCCGAGGCGCCGTCCTCGCTGACCACGTTCAGGGCGAAGGCAAACTCCCGGTTGCGGATGTGGCCGCCGGCCTTGAGGGAGTGTTCCAGCATCTCAAAAAGCTGTTTGGCCTGGCGGACCGACTCCGCCTCGCCCTCCAGCTTAATCCAGCCCTCGCGGGCGGTGGCTTTCACGCCGAGGCGCTGCTCGAGGGCGGCCAGGTTGGCTGGATCGTTGTTGAAAAGCTGTTGCGCCAGGCGCGCGGTCTCAAAATGCAGGGTCTCGCTGGTCATGCTGCGTCATTCCGGGATTTCGGCCAGGGCGGCGCGCAGCCGGGCGGCAATGTCCGCCAGGGCCTGCGGCACCACGGAAGTCTGGCCGATAACCGGCATGAAATTGGTGTCGCCGTTCCATCGGGGGACGACGTGGATGTGCAGGTGCTCGGCAATGCCCGCGCCGGCGACCTTGCCGATGTTGATGCCCACGTTGAAGCCGTCCGGGCGCATCACGCGGCTGAGCGCATTCATGCAGCGGCGGGTCAGCTTCATGAGATCCGCCAGCTCCTGGTCGCTCAGGCCGTTGAGGTCGGGCGTCTGCTTGTAGGGCACCACCATCAGATGGCCGCCGTTGTATGGGTAGGCGTTGAGCACGGCATAACAGGTGCGCTCCCGCACCAGCACATAATTCGCCTCGTCGTCCTGGGATTGGGCGATGCGGACAAAGAGAGACTCTCCTTCTCCCGCAGGGGGTTTGGGAGCCAGGATGTACTCAATCCGCCACGGCGCATGTAACACGTCCATTACCCTACGCTACCCAATATGGCGAACCTTGTCAAAGACGGCCGCCGCCGCGGCCGCCGGGCCGGCAGCCCGGCCCTAGGGGGATTAGACATCGCAGATTTGGATGGCCTGGCGCAGGGAGGCCAGCGGATCCCGCTTGGGCACAAATTCCTGGCCCACGAAGCCCTTGTAACCGGTGGCCGCAATGGCCTTCATGATCGCCGGATAATTCAGCTCCTGCGTCTCATCTATCTCGTTGCGCCCCGGATTGCCGCCGGTGTGGTAATGCGCGAAATACTGGTGACAGGTCTGGATGGTGCGGATGATGTCGCCCTCCATGATCTGCATGTGGTAGATGTCATAGAGCAGTTTGAGCCGCTCGGAGCCTACCCGCTTGCACAGCTCCACGCCCCACGCGGTGTGATCGGCCATGTAATCCTTGTGATTGACCTTGCTGTTGAGCAGCTCGAGCACCACGGTGACCTTGTGTTTCTCGGCAATCGGCATCAGCCGCTTCAAACCTTTGACGCAGTTTTCCAAACCTTCCTCGTCGCTGACCTTGTAGTTTTTGCCCACCCGGTTGCCGGAGAAGGTGATGATGTTGGGGAAGCCATACTGGGCCACCTTGGGAATGGCCTGCTCGAAACCGGCCAGGAGCTTGTCATGATGCTCCACGCGATTCCAGCCGTAACCAATGCTGTCCGGGCCGTTGCACATGGCGCAGGTGAGGCCGTGTTTCACCACCGTGGGCCATTCGCTTTCGCCGAGCAGCTCCACCGATTCGATGCCCATGGCCTTCACCGCCACGCAGAACTCCTCCAGCGGAATTTTGCCATAGCACCACTTCGAGACGCTGTGCCGGATGTTGCCCTTGAGTTTGGCGGGGGCGTCGGCGGCCGAAACCGGCAGCAGGGCTGGCGCGGCGGCAGCCACCAGGGCGGCTCCGGCGGCGCGATTCAGAGCATTGCGGCGGGAGATTTTCATAGTCATGTATGTTTTGTTTTTGTGCTCTTCAACTTAGACGTTGGCCGCGGCGGCGTCAATCATGCCCTTTGACGGCAAGGCCAGCCGGCCAGGCCCCTCTTTCTGGGCCATTGCCAGCGGCGCAGATTTCATTATGCTGGGGCCATGTCCAAACGCGTGTTATGCCTCTTGGGGCCGGGCTTTGAGGAAATCGAAACGCTCACCCCGGTGGACCTCTTGCGCCGAGCCGGCATCGAGGTGGTGGTGGCTTCGCTGACCGGCGAGCCGTGGGTCACCGGCCGCTGCCATGTCACCGTGCGCGCCGATGCCGCCCTGGCGGACGTGGAGGGGCAGTCCTTTGATTTGCTGTTCATCCCCGGCGGCCCGGGGGTCAAAGGCCTCCGCGCCGATGGCCGCCCCGCCCGGCTGGCGCGGCAGTTCGTGGCGGACGGCAAGCCGGTAGCCGCCATTTGCGCCGCCCCCACCGTGCTGGCCGATGCCGGCCTGCTGGACGGCCGGCGGTTCACGGCGCATTTCTCCGTGCACGCCGAGCTGCCCCAGGCCCTGGCGGCGGAGAAAGTGGTGGTGGACGGCCCCGTCATCACCTCGCGCGGGGCGGGCACGGCGCTGGAGTTTGGACTGGAACTGGTGCGGCAACTGGCCGGCGAGGCCGCCGCGCAAGATGTCGCCCACGCCATCATGTATTAATCCGGCACGCAAAGCTCATCCTGTCCTCACGCCATGAGTCTGCTCGTCGTTCACGTGCACGTCCACGTCAAACCGGAATGCGTGGAGGCCTTCAAGGAGGCCACCCTCGCCAATGCCCGTGCCAGCCTGCAGGAGCCGGGCATCGCGCGTTTCGATGTGGTGCAACAAGCCGATGACCCCACCCGCTTTGTCCTTGTCGAGGTCTATCGCACACCCGAGGCCCCTGCCGCCCACAAGGCCACCGCGCATTACGCCCTCTGGCGCGACACCGTGGCGCCCATGATGGCCACGCCGCGCTCCAGCGTGAAATACGCCAACCTCTTCCCGGCCGATGGCGGCTGGTAACATGCGCTTTGAGTTTGCCACCGCCGGGCGGATTCTCTTCGGCTGCGGTTGCCTGGGCGAAGCCGCCCCGCTGGCCAGGGCCTGGGGCCGGCAGGCGCTGGTGGTGACCGGCGCCCATCCCGAGCGCGCGGAGCCGTTGCAACACCTGTTGCAGGCCGCCGGCATGACCTGCACCTTCTTCCCCGTGGCGGGCGAGCCGACGGTGGACCATGTGCGTCAGGGCGCGGCCGCTGCGCGCGCGGCCGGCGCCGAGGTGGTCCTCAGCTTCGGCGGCGGCAGCGCGTTGGACGCCGGCAAAGCCATCGCCGCCCTGATGACCAACCCCGGCGAGTTGCTGGATTATTTGGAGGTAATTGGCCGTGGGCAGCCGCTCACCGTCCCGCCCGCCCCGTTTCTGGCCATCCCCACCACCGCGGGGACGGGCACGGAGGTGACGCGCAACGCCGTGCTGGCCTCGCCGGAGCACCGCGTCAAAGTCAGCCTGCGCAGTCCCCTATTGCTGGCCCGCGTGGCCGTGGTGGATCCAGAGCTGACGCGCGACCTGCCGCCTTCCCTCACCGCCACCACGGGCATGGATGCCCTGACCCAACTGATTGAACCTTACGTTTCCTGCCGCGCCAATCCCCTGGTGGATGCGTTATGTGAAGAAGGACTGCGGCGGGTGGGGCGCGCCTTGCGCCGCGCCTTTGCGCACGGCCAGGATTTGGACGCCCGCACGGACATGGCCCTGGCCAGTCTGTTCAGCGGCATGGCCCTGGCCAACGCCGGGTTGGGCGCCGTTCACGGTTTTGCGGCGCCCCTGGGCGGCAGCTTCGCCGCTCCCCATGGCGCGGTTTGCGCCGCCCTGCTGCCGCACGTCATGCGGATCAATTTGCAGGCGGCCGACACGCGCGCCCCGCAGCGTGCTGTCCGCGCCCGCTACCAAATCGTCGCCCGCCTGCTCACCCAAAATCCCGCCGCCGAAGCCGAGGACGGCATCCGCTGGGTCCAGGAGCTTTGCCGCGACCTGGGCATCCCCCCGCTGCGCACTTACGGCCTGAGGCCGGAGCATTTCGCGGAAATATCTGAAAAAGCCGCCCAGGCCAGCAGCATGAAGGCCAATCCGCTCCCCCTGACGCCGCAGGAACGCCTCGCCATCCTCGAAGCCGCCTATTAATTAGTATTTAAATCAGGCAACTCCCTGCATGTCCCCCGCGGCTGGCCGGCAAAGCTTCCGCAGAGCAAAAGCGGTTTCCGGCCGGGAGAAATCTTGGGCAGGGGGCGTTAAGGGCTTGCGTTCCCTTGCAAAATATCCGTTGGCAGGGCAAAGTCAGTTGTGCTACAAACGCCCCCCGCTTGCCAGGGGCCGCAGGGGGCCGGGCAGGCCACGATTGAACCGATGGATTAAGATTTTATGTCGCAACATCGAAGTCTGCGCGCCGCCGCCACCACCGGCGCCAAACGCAATGTGCTCAAACGCTACGAGCGGGTGGAATTGCTCAAAAAACGCGGTCAATGGAAGGAAGGCGACCGCGTCACCGGTCTGCGCAAGACCAAGCCGCCGGTCTAAGCGGCATCTTGCCGGCTCAGAGCCGCTCCACGGCCCGTTGGCCCTACAGGCTGCCGGGCGGCGGCGGTGCCGCTTTTAACCAATGCTGGTGCGTCTGCAAAAATGGCTGGCCGATGCCGGCGTGGCCTCGCGGCGCGCCAGTGAGGCCATCATCCTGGAGGGCCGCGTCGCGGTCAATGGCGTGGTGGTGCGCGAGCTGGGAGCCCGCGTGGACCCCGCCGTGGCTCAGGTCACAGTGGATGGCCAGCCCGTACGGCCCCGCCGCAAGCTGCATGTGGCGCTGCACAAGCCGCCCGGCTACCTCTGCACACGCCAGGACCCCGAAAACCGCCGCACCGTTTTTGCCCTGCTGCCGCCCGAGTGGCGGCACCTGTATCCGGTGGGCCGGCTGGACCGGGACAGCGAGGGGTTGATGCTCCTGACCAATGACGGCGAGTTTTGCCTGCGCCTGACCCATCCCCGTTACGGCGTGCTCAAAAAGTACCACGTGCTGGTGGAGGGGCGGGTGCCCTACGATTTGCCGGCCCAACTGACCCGCGGCGTGCGCGATGCCGGCCAGGTTTTGCGGGCCCACCGCGCCCGCGTGCTCGAGGCCCACCAGCGCCACAGCCTGCTGGAAATTGAACTCAACGAAGGAAAAAACCGGGAAATCCGCCGCCTGCTGGCCCGGCTGGGCTGGTCCATCGAGCGGCTGGCGCGGGTGCAAATCGGCCCCCTCAAACTGGGGGAGCTGCCCCCCGGCAAATGGCGGATGTTGACACCCGCCGAGATTCGCTCTCTACTTGCCCAGGCAACGATATGAAACGCTCATCACGCTTTTTCCTCAGCGGTCTGCTCCTGCTGGCTTTGTCCGCCCCCGCCCTGCGGGCTGATACCGCCCGCGACCCGGACATTCGCACCGCCCGCACCGACCGCATCAACGTCCGCGGCCAGCCCTCCACCACCAGTGAAGTGCTGGGCCAGTTGAACACCGGCGACCGCGTTACCGTGCTCGAGGTCGTGCGCGTGGACAAACCCAAGGCAGGCGACTCCACCAACTGGTTGAAAATCGCCCTGCCGCCCACCGTGCCCGTGTGGGTGCACAAACAGTTTGTGGACACCAACAAAATGACCGTCAACGCCGCCCGCCTCAACGTCCGCAGCGGCCCGGGCGAGAACTTTAGCATCGTGGGGCGCGTGGAACGCGGCGAAAAACTCAAGCTCATCCGCCAGAAGGATGAATGGCTGCAGATCGCCCCGCCCATGGGCAGTTTTGGCTACGTGGCCGCGGAGTATTTCACCGCCCCGGCGCCCCCGCCCGTCGCAGTCACCCCCCCGGCCCCGGTGGAGCCCACCCCGCCTCCCGTGGTCACGCCGCCCCCGGTGGTCACCCCTCCGGCCACCTCGCCACCGCCCACCGTGGTGGTCATTACGCCCCCGGTGATCACCAATCCGCCCACCACGGTGACCCCGCCGGCGCCCCTGCCGGACTTGATCAAGGAAGAAGCGGAAGCCAAGGAGCGCAACCTCGCCAAGATTCGCGGCTATCGCGTGCCCCCCACCGGCCCGGCGACCAATCTGGTGGTGGAAGTGGAAGCCGCCCCGCGGCGCATCGTCACCCGCGAAGGCCTGGTCCGTTACACCGTCCACCTCAACGCCCCCAGTTGGTACGTGCTCGAGTCGCTCGACACCCGCAAAGTCATCAACTACCTCCACCCCGCCACCACCAACATCGTGCTCGGCCAGTACCGCGACAAACGCGTGTTGGTCACCGGCGAGGAAGGCTTGGACCGCCGCTGGCCCAACACGCCCGTCCTCCGCATCCAAAAGCCGGAAGACATCCAGCCCGTCGAGTAATCCCGGCCCCCTTTTGCCGCTATGACCAATCTGATTGACGGCCGTGCCATCGCGGAACAGTTGCATCAGGAAACCGCCGCCCGCGTCGCCGCCCTCAAGACCCGCGGCGTGCAGCCCGGCCTGGTCTTTGTCCGCGTGGGCGAAGACCCGGCCTCGCGGGTTTATGTGGGCATGAAAGCCCGCATGAGCGAGCGCCTGGGCATTCGCTCGGTCACCCATGTCCTGCCGGAAACCACCACCGAGGCCCAGTTGCTCGCGCTGCTGCAGCAGTTGAACGGCGATCCCGCCGTCCACGGCATCCTCGTCCAGGCCCCCCTGCCCAAACACATCCGCCATCAGGTGATCTACGCCGCCGTGGCCCCCCACAAAGACGTGGACGGCTTCCACCCCGTCAACGTCGGCAAGTTGATGCTGGGCGACACCACCGGCTTCCGCCCCTGCACCCCCGCCGGCATCCAGGAATTGTTGATCCGCTCCCAAATCCCAACTGACGGCGCCGAAGTCGTCATCCTCGGCCGCGGGGAGATCGTCGGCAAACCCATGGCCGCCATCCTCTGCCAAAAAGCCCCCCACGCCAACAGCACCGTCACCCTTTGCCACTCGCGCACCCGCGACATCGCCAGCCATTGCCGCCGGGCCGACATCCTCATCGCCGCCATCGGCGTGCCGCTCTTCGTCAAGGCCGACATGGTCAAACCCGGCGCCGTGGTGATTGATGTGGGCGTCAATCGCATCCCCGATCCCACCGCCAAAGACGGCACCCGCCTGGTGGGCGATGTGGACTTTCCCGCCGTCCAACCCCTGGCCGGACGCATCACCCCCAACCCCGGCGGCGTGGGGCCCATGACCATTGCCGTCCTCATGCAAAACACCGTCCGCGCCGCCGAAATGGCCGCCGCCCAATAACCTCAACCCCCTCCCTGGCTGCTTTTGAAATAAATCATGGAACCCACGCGCATCCTCCCCGACCTGCAATGCTCCCTCCTGTGTGAAGACATCCGGCAGGAGGCCAACGGCAACTTCATCCTCGTGGGCGTCATCAACGCCATCGTCGTTCCCGCCCTCCCCGTCACCGCCGGCCGCGTCATCTTCTTCAACCGCTGGACGGCCGGCCTCGGCCGCTTCCGCGAAACCCTGCGCCTGGTGGCCCCCGACCAGGCCACCGTCCTGGCCAAACGCGAAGTGCTCTTCGAATTGTCCCACCCCAACGGCCACGCCATCAACATCGCCGTCCTCCCCAACGTCACCTTCAACCTCCCCGGCACCTATTTTGTGGAAGTGCTGGTGGACGACGTGATGAAAATTCGCTACCCCGTCAACCTGGTGGTGCTCCCCCCGCAAAGCCAGGGCCCCGGCGGCCCCGCCGCCGCTCCCGGCATGCCCCCGGCGGAAAGCTGAGCCCCACGGCCAGCCTCCCGCCGCGCCCCACATCCGCCCCCTCCACCACCCGTCGCGGAGCGGCCGCGCTCAAGACGCCGGCTCGTCATTGTCCTGCTGCACCGCCTGCCGCAATTCCTCCAAAAAATTCGGCAGCGCCGACATGACCCGATTCCAATTCGGAATGAGCGGCGACCAGAGCGGATCGCGCTGAAACGCCTCGGTGGCCACCCGTATGCTGCGCACAAACATGGCCACCGCCTTCTCCTCCTCATGGCGCGGATATTCCAGACCGTTGAGCGCCGAATCCGCCGCGTAAAACCGCAGGCTGTCCTCCGCCTGCCGCATGTAGGCGCTCAGCAGCGTATCAAACAGGCCGGCATCCAATTTGATCCCCTCGGCCGCCATGCGCCGGTAAAGCGACTTCACGATGTCCACCGCCATCTTGTTCAGCCCCTTGTCCTCGTCGCGCGGCGACAACTCCTGGTGCTTGTGATCATAATTATCGCACAGCTCCGACTGGCAGATGGCCCGCGGCGCGGAATTCCGAAACACCTCCGCCAACATCCCAATTTCCAGCGCCCAGTCATACGGAATCCGCACCCGCCGGCACAAATCCAAATCCAGGGCCATCTCGCCCGCCAGCGGATACCGGAACGTGTCCAGATACACCAGAAACGGATGGGGGCCAAGAATGCTCTTGAGCGCCCGCAACAACGGAGTCACCAGCAGCCGCATCACCCGCCCGTTCAGCCGGTCACTCACCCGCGCATAATAGCCCTTGCAAAAATCGAAGCCCAAACTCGGATGCGCCACCGGATAACACAACCGCGCCAGCAGCTCCCGCGAATACGTGAGAATATCACAATCATGCAGCGCCACCATCGCCGCCTGCTCGCTGGCCAGCACATAGCCAAAACACAGCCACACATTGCGCCCCTTCCCCGTCGGGCCGATCGACAGCTCCGCATCCTCCAGCCGCGCCAGCAGCCCCTGCATCCGGGGCCCGTCATTCCACAAGAGCACCGGCTTCTGCGGCAGTTGCGCGAAAAAACGCCGCGCCCGCAGCCAGTCCCGCCGCCGCGTGGCGCCGTCAATCCCCACCACCACCTGCCGCAAATAATTCACATTCCGCAGCTCGCGCGCGATGATGCGCAGCGCCCGCGTCCCCACCTCCCGAATATGACACGGCAGCACCAGCGCCATGGGCGACTCCTCCGCGAACTGCCGCAGCTCACTTTCCAACCGGTGGAGATTGGGCGTCCCCAGCCGGTGCAACGTGGCGATGGCGCCTGTTTGAAAAAAATCAGCCATACAATCGCTGCTCCTGCGGCGCTGCAAACCGCCCCCTCGGCGGCCCTGCCTGAACTTCCAGCTTGAAACACCATTCTCCCGTCGCCCACCCCACCAGTCAACCCCCAATTCCCCCCTCCTACCAAATTAATTACGATGTAATAAAACCCCTTGGAGGAGAAAGCATGAGGAAAAAGTCGAAAAAACGGCCGAGCTAAAGCAGATTGACACCTAAAACCGATATAATAGAATTGTAGCTTTGATTTGGCTGCTCCGAATTTAAAGCCCCCCAGTAAAGGAGCCGCCGGTTTGTACCGGGCACCAGCCGCAGCAGGATAATCTGCAATTCCCATGCTTTCGCTTTGCTAAGCAAATTCTATGAAAAAATGGCTGGTAACCATGGACGGTCCTCCTTTTTCGACTGTAATAACTGCCCCCCTTGCAAATTCCAAGCACCACATGATAAAGGTCATCGCCGCTGAAGTTCTAATTTATTTCGTGGACACGTTAATGGGCTTAATGTTAGACATAGGGGTGTAAATGTACCGTTGTTTTTAACAAACCGGAAAATCATGAACGGCCATGACAGCCATGACCCGAAAGCCAAGCGTTACCGGTTAACCTTCGAATCAAGGATTTAACTTCTTTTAAGCCTTTTTCTGAAGATATCGCTGAAATTACAACACAAGCGTCGCCGTGGTGCTAAGAATCAATGTTTCTTAAAAATGGCTTTTCACCCATCCAAGGCCTTTCCAATTTTTCCGCCAATAGGGGCGCAAGAGCCTCAATATAGCTTACAAACTGGAACACCGTCTTTTTTTCGCAGGGTAGCGCGTGTTCTTGTGGCCCATTATTTGTGGAAGAGAGCGTGGAGGACTGCATCACGTGAGACGAGACAAACGCTGACATCATTCGGGCGAGCTCATCCACTGCGCCCCTATCACCTTAAAAACAGGTTGGATGTCGCAGCAAAAAACATCCGGCTGCAGGCTGTTACCCAAACACCGCTCCATGGCCTTGGAAGTACCAGCGTAAACCAAACAGACTTGACTCTGCGGTCTCAGCCACAAGTGCTCCAGGCGACTAATTTGCCTCCAAAGGAAGAGCCAGCCTCTAATTTGAATTGGCAGCAAGAAACGCGCCGATTCCCGCTCCGTCCTGCCACCAACAGGCTCTTTCAACCATTCCAAGCATCGGTTTATAATCAACCGCCACGCTTGCCAAACCCGGCCAGAAGGTGGGTGAGTCCATTTGGGTTTACACCGTCGCCGAATTACCAACATCAAGTCTTTTTCAAATCAGTTTTTATTGTTGGTAATGGCCCGGCCCCTTCACGGTGTGCGGAATCCACAAGCGAAATCCATTCTGCGCTGGTGGCCACCTCAACACAAAAGCACAAATTATCCACTTCAAAAATAACCTTATCGCAGATGGCTGTGGTCAAAGATTTACTTGTGTTATTGATTAGACTAGCAGTATGAATGACTGGGAAGCAGTTCCATTGGTAGCGGAGTGGGCCTACCATCCCCTGCGGGTATGCGTATTGGTGCGAAAACAGCCAGATGATTCAGGCGAGTATTTTTTCAAGCTGCGCGAGTGCATGGATGGATTCTGCTACCTTGGCTGCCAGACCGATCGAGCCGGAAGGATTCTCAGCTTCTTGGAGGTTTGGGTTCAATATGTCAGCCGTGTTCAAGACATGCCGGAATACCTGGCCTGCAATTTGAACAATCGGTTGCTGGATGAACAATGGCAGAACGTTTTCAAAACTTTTAAGCAATTGGACCCCGCTAGCGTAATCGAAACCGGTTTTGAAACAGTTCACCCTCCCGGCATATGGTTCTCACCACAAACAAGGCGCTTGCAGTATATTCAAGATGCCGAAACCGGAAAGCCATGGAGCCTCTGCGTGGACAACCAACTGCTCAAGCAAGCGGGGCTGCCGGAGTTTGACCATTCGCTTGAGCGATTTATGTACGTCCCAGGCAAAGGAGAGGAACCAGTATTTTTAGCTTTGGAAGAGGGTGGAAATGTTCATCCACAAATCCAATACACCTCCCAGTTAATTGCGGCCGATTTTGTACCCTTTAATCCGCAAGGAGGGTTCATGTTCTGTCGCTTATTGAGAGGGGTGGCCCTTGAACATTACCTTGATTTTTTATCAGGCAAACTTCCGGACTTACCGGATTACAATGCGTTAAAACTCGCTGTACCAACGGCAGCCCATCTGACCGAAGGAGTTGATGTTATTTCACAACCCGAATGCAGTGCGTCGCTAAATGCCGGTCAATCATCAATGCCAAAGCAAACCCGCTGGGGTGTCAGCCATGCTTTTTTACATCAACCAAACACCCCGACACACCTCATCGAAGTACTTTACCTCAAGCTCTGCGTAATGGCCTCCGCCCTAAGAATATTTCATGACGCAACGCGTATCATGGGAGCGCCATTTCTTAATATCTCCTTGAACAGCCTCAGGTTAGGGCTTAACTCCGTCAATACTGGCCTGCCTCTTGCCTGGACAGCCCACGTGACCCTGGCGAGGGCGGGCCAGGCCCGCATTATCAAAATTGGAGATGCCGCGATTAAGCATTTTATTCGCACTGGAGTTGTAGATGCCAGCGATTTTGTTCCGGCAGACATTGGTTCCGTTTACAGCGGCATGGGCTCCTTTTCCGTGGTGAATTTTGAAAAGCGAGCTCACGACGGCAAATGCGTTGTGGAAGGTGTGTTAAGATTGCCAGAAAAACCAATCTCTTCATCTTCTCGCGACCTGCTCTTTCTCACGTTGTCCGCCAACAACCGCAAACTAAACTTGTTAGCCGATATTGATTTGTGTGCCCCCACTGCCACGACAGGACATTGGTCTTATCAAGTTACGTCCAAACCTCAGTCATTGGCCATTGAATGGGAGAAGCTTCTGGGCAAGCCAGGGGGCAGTTTCTTCCCTCAGGCACGCATTCGGCTTCTTCCCAACCTCGGCAGCGGCTACGACTTATACGCCTGTGGCCTCTTGTGCCTTCGGTGCCTGCTGGCACACGATAGCCATTCTTTATTCTCCACACTTGAGCACCTGCACAACCTTGCGGAGGAAGTATCCAAAAATATTAGCCGCCCACTAGAATTGTCTCAACGAATCCACCACTTGCTGGAGGAGGAACGAAATTCATCACACCCTGAGAGCTCAACAGGGGGGTTACGCTGGCTCTCGACGCTGGGCCCGCATCGTCTTCTTGTAAACGAACTTGATATTGCTGACGCAGCGAATGCCACGCCTCTAAAGCTATGGTCACGATGTCTTGCTTTGGCTTTGCGATTGTTTCCCGGTTTAGTTCCAGAAAGTTATGCCCGCGACTTTGGTGATGGTGACATAGAAGCTCCGGAACTTATCTATCGCCAACCATTGGAAGATTTGGACAAGATTATGACCGACACCCGAAGGCTACTTTTGAATGATTGGACGCTAAATCGCGAGGTACACCAAGCGATTACGGCCCTACTTGGGCATAGGTAGAATAACCAACCGCATACCTGCGTTGGTGTTTGCCATACCACCTCCTAGGGTGTACTCACTATTATTAGGATTGACTCGGGTCCACCGATAACTTAACTTACCTTTCTCTGAATAGGCGTTGATTTTATGTAGCCACTCGAAGGGCCAGGCATCAATTCCTTCTAGATTTATTGTCGTCCTATTCTGATTTTTAATGTTCGTTATATTGTCCTCCCTTCCCCTCACTGCAATCCCACACCACTGGGCCTGTGTTGTATTTAATAAATCATATTTCCATTGAAGATCTCTGGGTGGTATATTCGTGTTAAGGATAGCACAATATTGTGCCGCGTCTATAGGACTTATATTATGCACAGCATTATTCTCAACTTTCTCGTAGGTGTTCGTCAGTTGTGATGGGTTCTTAATTTGAGCAGGCAAAACAGGGATGGCCTCCCCACCGATAACCTTCTTTAATAGCTCTATACCCTTCTTATACTGCTCATACGTTACCTTTGCTTTACCAACCCATGCCCCATTAGTCTTTATATCATCCCATTTGCCTCCCCCTGGCAACCCGTCCACCCATACGAATATCATGCCAATTTCATTTGTCCATAAGGAATCTAAATACCGGCTTTCCTTGGGCTCCGTTTGCTTTACCGTTACGAATATTATATTTGTTGCCGACCATACTCCATCTGAGGCTGTTATTATTACCTTTGCATCTCCAGCAGCCAAAGCGTTAATTACTACATTTCTCTCTCCATTGTCAAACGAAAGCTTTGCCGAGCAGATGCCCTCCGGTTGTGTGATGACGTTGGTATTAAAAATTTTCTGTTGGTCATCATTGAATGTCACTGGAAGGTTTGTTTCGATTAGCGAATCCATTATTAAAAAAACATTCGTGGTAGCATTAATGATTATTGGACGTTCATTTTTTTCAACTTTGATTGAAATGCGTGCCAATTCGGAGGTGTTTCCGTATCCTTTTGCTCTCCATGAAATATTCTCATATCCCCACATATCCTTTTTAGCGTTATAAGGAATTTCTGCTATATTTCCTTCCAAATTGAAGTTTCCATTAGTTTCAAAGTTGCCCAATTTTGTCTCCCCGATTAACTCATAAACAAGACCATTGGTTCGACTGCTTCCAACCGATATCTTTATTACACTACTTTCTCCTGCAAGTACGGTTGTTGTTGCATTGGATGCAACGATCCATGGCACGACAGCGATAGTCACCATTGAGGTCAATGATGTGTTGCCATTTCTTACGTGTACAGAAAGAATATTTGTCCCCATTTCTTTTCCATTTATGGTGACCTCTCTATTGCCATGAGTTACTGCCCTGTATTCCTTTGTATCATTGTTCTCAAGCTCTATTTCGTAATCTGTCATTTTATTTCCATCCGAATGCATAATAGAGAATATTATATTTGTACTACCATTCTCAACAACTTTGACATTATCAGGGATAGTTATGACTTGCGTGTCTGTGACCCATATAGGCATATTATTTGTTGTCCTCCACACTCCATCATCGATTATAAACCGAAGCCAGTGCTCACCTGCCCTTGATGGAGCGGTTAATAAAAAATAATATTTATTTTTTTGGATTTCACCTGAGTCGTATATTTCATTAATTTGGAATGAATTAACTTGCCATGTAAGATTCGTTTTATTTATAACCCGTTCATCCTCCAGCTCGATGTGGAATTGTTTAGTCTCGTTGACTTTTATTTCTCTTGGAATTGTATGATTGACCATCCTTGGTGGCTTGTTACTTTTTATAATCACATTTAAACACTCAGTTCCTGAAGTGCAATTTGAATCAAACGCCCTGATGCAAAAACTGTCACACATATCCGAAGAATATATAGGACTGTGGTATCTAATATTTATGAGACCATTAACAACACGGCCAGTCTTGTCAGCAATAATACCACGTTTTGGTTGTTGGACTATTTCGTATGATAGGTTCTTTAATTCCGATTTTACCATGATACTTATATCTAGTGTTTCTCCCTCTAATGCGGTTATATTATTCAGCTTTTGTAGCGCAATGGCTGGGCTCACCCTTACACGCAGGATATTTGAGTATGTGCCCTCCCCATGGATAACGCATATCGGGATCTGATATTCCTCCACATTTGTAAAGCATCCGGCTCTTGGACGAATAATGTTAGTTAACTGAAGTGAATATCCATCAATAAGGATCGGTGAGGCTGTTTTCGTTTCCAGGTAGAGGTTGGTGAAAAAACTAATGGAAATATTGCTAATCTGCAGCATTTTGGAATCTCGCCTGCGGATCTTGAATGATATTTCATGGCTTGCCCCTTCGGTAAGCTCATATAGGTCAGCCAAGCCAACAAATTCAAGCGCTGCCACTCCCATCACTTCAATCTCAACTGTCTGTGAACCTACCATTCTTTTTCCCTTCTTGCACTCAATGCGATATTTGTGGCGGCCAGGAGGATAATTCGGAGCCTTAAACACACAATCATAAATGATCCGACATAGTTTCCTGTTTGTTGTTAGAACGCCGAAGTCGGTTTCCGCTTCGTTGGGAAACTTAATCTGTAGGACTTCACTGTTAACTAGCAGCCCCTTTACTTCACATCGAAAATTTACCTGCTCCCCCGAAACAACAGTCATAAGCGGTGGATGGACTTGGAACCGAACATCAGTTAAGAAAATCCAGAAAATGCACCCAAACAACAAGAGGCCGATTGCGCCGCCTAGTATAGGGAGCGTATTATAAGACCAGCGAGGCTTATACTGGCGAGCAAACTGCTCAAGCCGTTGTTGATTGGTGGTAGCCATGGTTGCAAAGTTGATTGCACTTTTGGAACCAATGCAACGCCTGAGCTTTGGTGAAACGCCTTTTACGCAGGTCGCTGAGTGAACTCCACTCCTCTTCCGGATTTAAGGATTCGTCAGGAAGCGGCTGGCCTTTTATAAGAAGATAAATTATTTTAGCCAATGCCTGCAAGTCATTGCCTATCACATCATCCATATTAGCATGTGCAGGCAGTGGCTTTAGATCCGACAAGACATAACGCTCACGTTTTAGCCAAGTTCCCCGCTGATAAAAAACAGTGCTGGTCTGTAGGTTCCCATGTCCGCGGGGTGGACTCGATTTCCTCATTAATTCGCTGAGGCCAGCGAGAACATCCGAGACCACAGTATAAATACGCGTGTGATTGCAGCCGGAGGTAACCCAGTCCTCTACCGTGCCGCGAAACCGGTCAGTTACGTACCAGATGCCACGCTCGTCTTCATGGAAGTAATATATTGGGGCCAGGTGCTTTGCCCCCAGCAAAACTACCTTCTGCTGACACTTGATGGCCTCAATGACTCGTTCCGCCTCGGTCTCACCCGCTTTCAAACCTTGAGGTAACTGCTGCGACCGAATTGCAAAACGTAATAATAAACGATTTTGTCTCCCGTGATCGTCACGGTGAAATACCTCGAAGCCCTCAGGCACCTCCTTGGATATGATGTATGGTTCAAACAAATCGCGCACGCAGTTGCTATGGCCTTTGCAGCCGACAAAATCTATGGGTTATCTTTGCGTCGTAATCAGCGCAGCCGCATCACGCACAACTTCGACATTGATCAACTCTGCCTTTTTGTATGCTGGATTTCGCAGGTCAATAATAGACATGCGAATATCGCTTTGCATATTTTTCTTTACCACCTGTCGATTCAAGTCTGCCAATATGACTAGGTGGGTGACTCCATAATTCCTGATCCATTTACCCCACTCAGGATCTTGTGAGCGCAATTGAAACTTTTCCCCCTCAGGCAACTTCAGTTCACGAAGCAGCCCTTTCTCCTTAAAGGTTTGCCGCAATCCCTTGGGATTGTCAAACCATTCGTCAACGTTCATGGATTGCACCTTTTCAACCATGGCCAAAGGGACTGCCACCAGGTCAACCTCAATTTGCCCCACATTTTTCTTCAAAATGCATACATTAAGCGGTTTAGGTTTGGGAGCCCTCGCGCAACCGCCGGTGAAAATGGCGACCAAGGCCATGTTTAGGCAAATGACTGCCCAACTCATTAATTTTTTCATATTTTTGATTTTTAATGTTATTTTGATTAGCCTAAATTCCCTAGTGAAGCAATTGAAGGCCACTGTCAAGCTCAAATATTAGCCGCTTCTCAAGCTGCAGGTCCCGCAGCAGAAACTTCTGTCCAATATTCACCATCTGTGAAAAAGAGCGTCGTTTCTTAGCCATCAGATTTTGGTCAGGGTAATCCACCCATGAGGCCGGACGAACCCCAAGGACCTTTGCCCTGCCCTACATCGCAACCTAAATCTAGAAATGGTTCAACATTCTTTGCCATCTCTCTCCGTTGTTCCAGCGTCAGGCTTAAACCATCAGGCCCCATATCGGGCACTTGTGAAATCTCAGTTAAGCTGGTCGCCGGCAATTTTTGAACCGGCATTTTCATATCCGTCACCAAGCCAGGGTCTATCGCGGGTGCTTTTAGGCTTGGCGAAGGAGGTAAGATTCCTCCACTGGCTGGAATTGGTTTGCCAGCCTGCGCGGCAGCCAGCATCACCGCCCCTACAACCGCTTGGGCAGTTAATCCAGCACCAGAACCAGCCCACGCCGCACTTTGCGCCGCCCAAGCGGCGGGCGTCTGAAAACCGGTTTTCGCAGCAGCTTCGGCGGCAGCCTTTTGCCCCTCGGGGGTCGGATTCATCGCCCATTGCTTGGCCGCGTGGAGTGCTTCCCCATCGGCAGTGTTGGCGGGATTCGCCACTCTTTCCGCACTGGCACATGCCCACGTAACGGCCTTTTGTTCCGGCAAACCATACGCCAGTGCCTTAACTGCGTCATACGAAAGCTGCTGCTGATTGAGTGCCCTAGCCTGCTCACAGGGCGTCCGGCCCAGCTTTGCAATCTTTCGGGCTGTGGGGCTTAAGTAGCCCCAATCAGGCAATGATTCAGAATTTTCTGCTGCTGAAGCAACCATTTTAAGTCATATCAAGAGTCACTTCTTGCATAGGCCAAATGGTGGGTATTTTAGCTAATTGAATTCATGGGCACACCCGTTATTCTAGGTTGTTTGTGCAATCTTCCCAACCGTACGCCCAAGCATGTTGCCTGCGCTGCAGACCGCCAGAGCATTCCATTTTCATAGTTGATCCATTTGACTCATCTACAAACAAATGAGGGAAAGCATCGTAAGCTTGGGTACGGTCCACCCTACCGAGAGGACCCTCCCAGCTCTTCACAATAAGGCTTGACCATATTTCTCGGCTATTTTTTTAATTTCCGTCCAAAAATGAGACCTCTCTTAAAGCAGTTTGCTCAGGGCAAATGGCACTTTACAAACAAATGCTTCCCTCTAATCATCCGTCCCTTTTATCATGGCCTAAGCGGCTCTGCCGCCAGTCGCTCCCGCTGCATTTCCAATCAATACCGTTGGACAACCGCTCACAATGGCCCCACCATGGGCAGTATTATCTCCCATTCGGGCGGCCATCCTGTTTCCAATTAAAACGGTAGTTGAACCTCGAATTATAGTGTCGGGTGGCCCCACGCAAAGGCACATATCTCCCTGACAGGCAGCAGGACGGCCACCAATAAGCACGTTGGCAACGCCGGGGCCCGTTATTGGTCCTCCAACGTGTGGAATAGGCGGTGCACCCGGGTTCACCATCGGACATGTGTGCATATCTCCAATTCTCGCAGCTGGGGGCATAACGTGAATGAATAGGGCGGAGTTCTATCTAACGGACAATTAGCCATTTTCCTTCAATCTTCGCAACATAGATATCAAATTTAAAACGGCAGGACTCGGAGTGATATATCAGCGCCTCCTCCCAATTAGCCTGCTGCACACGTGCCAGTTTGTTTCCACCTATGACCATACAATTTAATGAATCAGCCGGTAAGACCTGCCGTTTTAGCCCTGGCTCTTCTAGAACAAATTGATATTGCTCACGCATGCTCTGGCGTAAATGCTCCAGATCATGACCGTTAGCTAAAGCGTCCTCACGGATTTTATAGTCAACCAATACCATAATATCATCCAGGTTTTGACGTTCTATGGCGTCAGCCAACTGCTCCACCAACAACAGGGCGGTCTGCCTATCCCTGGGGGACAACTTATCGGGCAAAGGTTCAGCGTCAACCCACAAGCGAGTAGGAGGATTCCCAGGCAATTCGAATATTGAACTGGATTCGTATGGGTACGCCTCTGGTTTGTCAGGCATCGGCCATCGATGTTGGGCTAGGATGTGCAACGGCTTGGGTATGGTTGACTCAGGATCAGATACAAATACTGAAACATTAGCTCTCGCAATACCCGGTTTATATGCCACTTCCGTGGGCCAATGCCAGAATGTACTAATTTGGTTTTTGCCGGGCATTATCCATTCATTTACAGTTCGAACCGACTTAAGCCCTACTCCATTTGGGTCGCGATATAAAGGAGCGCCATTCAACTTAATATAAGCCATCAAATGTTTTAATTCAACATATAAGCAGGTGTAAGAGGTGCCAGGCATATTTTTATTATCTAGCTCCAAGTTTTTGTTAACGGTCCTTTCCACATAGCCGGTAAGGTTCAAAGGGCCTATTAGGGTTTGGAAATACTTGGAAAGGCTCGAATATCTGCCATCTCAACTCTCCGGAAAGTATTTCGAACTTGAATGCTTTTAGTTCAACCCCAACAAATACCTCAAGCCCGCCAATCTCAATCTTAGGAGATAAAAAGAGCCCATCTTTATTCAATTCTAACTCATTCTGACCGCTCAAACCCGTTTCTCCGCCCCCCTCAACTTGGACTGAAACAACGGACTCGTGGCCAATACGGGCACATAGAGTGACTGTTACATTACCCTCGGCGCCAATCCGCACGCTGCCGCTTAGTTCATCCTTTCCATGACGGAAGAATTTCCCGGTTATACTGCCTTCAAGAAATGTTGATACGCCAATACCCACTTGAAGATAAATATCAGCTAAATATTTGCGAATGACATTTTTCGTGAATACCGGAGGTATTCCCACCTTGGCAGCAACTAATGTTACCAAGCTAAGCAGGATCTCGAGGCTAACGCCACACATGGGCCGAAGAGCGGCATTAACCTCCACTAAGTGAAATACCCGCCAATCGTCATTCTCGGCCCAGCCCCACTTGACATCACAACTGCCAGCCGCTGGCGCAATCTGTGGAAATATTTCTATAATACCGAAAGTATAAGTGCATAGTTTTTTCAAGTCTTTGTTTATGTCATCAGCAAGATCATCAATAGAATCCAAATCAAAATCTAGTTGATATTGCTGACTGGGAAATACTTCAATTCGAACTGCATGGTATACATCATCACAGCCGCGACCATATGCCATGTAGATATCCGGATCAGCATCAATCAGCCATAAATCATTATTAATTGGAGCGGGCACCACCTCTGTGCGCTTGGCGCCATTCTTCCACATACTTTCACTAGGTGGTACGCCATTTGTCAAACAGGTCTGCTTGCGGTTGACCGGCTGGCCGTCTTTGCTCTTGACCTCCATGTAAATCTCCTCGTTACCCCCCCATGCTTTACTGCCTGCAAAATGAAATTTTTCACAAAATGTCACATCCAAGCTAATATTGGACTGGCATTCTGGCACCACTTGTAACACCCCGCATTCATTTGGCTCGCGATTTTTACCTCCCTTCTTATGTTGACATGTGACCTTGAATATTCCAATTCCGCAAGGCTTTTCGGATTCCATCTGGGGTACTGGTGGAGGGAAGGCAAACAAATCTGAAGGTATCGGCCCTGAACCACCTGCCTGGTACTCCAAAACATCGGAGGTACCCAAACACTCCGAGCGGCGCCTCACGGGAGATTTATCCACTACTGTTACACCACCAGGATCAGCCGTATCAGCCAACCCCGCCATTGTGGGCCGCTTTGGCCGGACAACTTTGTGTGCGCGTCCGCGTTTGGGATTCATATATAAGCTAGTTTATTTTGACCAATCCTCCCTGAATTACCACCAATCCACGCCCCTTAATTGTGGCCATGTTACCCTTAACCGAGACATTCGCACCTGCTTCGATAGCAATCTGTCCTGGACTTGAAATACGAATTCCTCCTTTTTCGATGGCAATAAATGAGTCGCCGACTCTGATTGTGATGTTGGAATTGGCCTCAAGCACCAGGTTGTCGGCGACAAGATAATAATCAGACCAGACCTCTTCCGAGTGATTGGCCTGGAATACCTCCGTCACATTGCCATCAACAGTCAGGCTCTTTGCGCCCCGAATCAAAACCGCCTGTTCACCACCAATTTCAACGTGGTGATCTTGATCAATATTTTCATAGTGAGATTTGCCAATGATCTCGTGACGGTTTCCATTAATCCTCTCTAGCTTGTGCCCTTTGACAATTAAATGCCTGTTTCTCCCAATCGTCTCAATACGGTCTTGTCTGACCTGGATGTCATAATTACGTTGCGCGTGTACAAACAATTGTTCCTTTCCCTTTTTGTCCTCGAACCGTATTTCGTTAAAACCATTGCCACCTTTGGAACTGCTACTCTTTAATGTACACTTGGTTTTCTCCGCTGGAAGTTCATAAGGAGGCATGGCATCAGCATTGTATACGCACCCAGTTACTATTGGTTTATCTGGGTCACCTTCTAAAAATTCAACGATTACCTCCTGGCCAATGCGTGGGATGTAAACTGAGCCCCACTTTTTTCCAGCCCAATTTTGAGATACTCGCACCCAACATGATGACTTTTCATCTGCCTGGCCATAGCGGTCCCAATGGAATTGAACTTTTACCCGTCCGTATGCGTCGGTATGGATTTCCTCCCCTTTCGGCCCCACCACCAACGCGGTTTGGGGCCCTTGGATAATTGGCTTCGCAGTGAGTCGAGCCGGGCGAAAGACTTCTTCAATTGGAATGGCGGTAAAATTGCCATTAAAGAAATCACCTAGATTCCCCAGTTCGTTTGATTCAAACGTATCCGATACAGCCTGGAAGCTGGTTGAGACTACCAAATAATTGCGATTTTGGTCCATTCTTGGATGATCCACCAACGCAAACTTGTAGCCCGCCGCCAAGCCACGAACCGTCGTTTGTCCCCGGCATACCTTACGCAAAGCCTGCAATTCCTCGAGCCGGACTCGCGAATATGCCTGGCCACTGGCATACTGTTCATAACCACCGGGATAGTCATAGACCGCCAGCTTGGAAAATGGATGTGCCCGAGTCATCTCAGCCTTGGCCACCAAATTGCTGCGGGGCTTGGTGAAATCGTAATCATTCAATATATAAACACCAGACTGCACTTCTTGATCGATGATCCAATCATTAATAGTCTCCTGATCGCGCGCCATGGAAGAGGGAGGGCGAAACATTATTTTTGAATAACCGGGAATGGATGCATGGCAGCTCATGGCATCGGCAAGAACCAACACATGCTTGCCCTCTTGGTGCTCAAAGAAATAATATATTCCCTCCTGTTCCATCAGGCGGCTGACAAAATTAAAATCCGATTCACGGTACTGTACACAATAATTCAGTGGTGGGTATGACCTGGTTAATTGATCACGGAAATCCGTGAATCCCTTTTCACGAAAAATGGTTTTGATAATATTCGGAACACTTATTTCCTGAAATATCCTGCAATCAGATGTCCGTGTAAGGAACCAAAGCCAGGGAACTACTGTCGCCTGGTAACGGAAGTAGCTTCCTATCTGACCCGACTGTGAAAAGTGTGCCACATATCCATTAATATACCGGGTGCGACCCTTATTCACCTCCATTCGGAGAGTGACATTTTGTCCTACAATGGCATCAAAGCTGATACCGGCCTGCTCGCTTAGCAGATCCAAATGGAATATCGAAAGCCGACCAAGGGTTTCCGAGCCTACCAGACGTTGAACCAAAAGTACATTAGGTCCCAAGGGGGTGCCCAGCGCCAGCAGGCGATGCTCTTGTTTGGCTGGCATAAGATCTCAATTGGCTTATTTTACACTTGAATGGTGTGGTGCTTGCTCTGCCCGATGCGCATTCATTTTTTTCAACTTAGGACAGCCCATAGATTGAGTCAAATTTCGGAAACACATGACGCTGTGTTGAGTAGCTCGCATAAATAAACCAGTTGGGAAATGTTGATGAATGCGTCCATTTGTTTGTTAGCATCCTCTTGGGTATACGCAATTCCGCGGTTATACAACAGAAAACGTCCTGACCCATGGAGCGTGGTGTACTGCTGGAGATACCTGCGTATCGCTTCAGGGAGCTGCGCGGAATTAATTCCCACTCCAGGAACATTAGTACAAGCACTGGCAAACTGGGCAAGCTGGCTACCCTCCGAATAACCAGCCAAGACCAACCGTTTGCCATATTTCAGCTTGAAATAAAGTGCCAGTTTGGATGCTATCAAATAGGGCTGTACAGTCGAAACCATTAATTCTCTTTCACTGAGCCATCCAGTTATGTTACTTACCATATTACGCACCTTAGATATGGCTCCGCTATAAGCGAGTACTACCCGCCATTCATCAGGTCGGTTTGGGAGCAAGAGAACCGCCCGCAGATTGCCAGTACTGATTTCGTAAACAGCCAACAACTTCCACCGTCCGCTGTTCGAGGCTTCGCCCTTTCTGCCCCAAAATGCCATTTTCACGCACTCCAGAGCCTCGGGCTCACTTAAAAGTATTTCTTTTGGCAGGAAGTTCGTCAAGGTCTCCCCACTAGAAGGTAAGCCGTGGGGATAAGGATATAATCTTTTGAAATGTGCATCACGTATTCTCCAAAGGACGGAGGCACACCCGCCACTAATACCGATTGGAAAGACCTCAGCCCCCCTTGGCGCGCCTGTTCCGATACCAAGGGGTCCCCTGCTTCGTTTGAAGGGCCTGCTCATGCCTGCCTTTGGCTCTATTGAGGACTATTATAAAATGAATCCATAGTGTTCAATCAATATATTCATAACAAAAGTCGGTGTTATCCGCGCTAATTTTAACCTTACTGAGTGAGCGTCCGGCTCCCAATCGGATTAAGAATTCGCGGCTAATGGCTGGTAGCAGTGTGTTGGTTAATATTGCATCAACCATTCGTCCCCCGCTTTCCACTTCGGTGCATCGACAAGCAATCAAATCTACAACTTTGTCATCGTATTCCACGGCAATATTTTTGTTTTCTGCTGTACGCTTTATAATACGATCCAACTGGAGACGTACAATTTTTTTCAGAATTGAGTCGCTTAAGGGAAAGTACGGAACAGTCACCACTCGGCCGAGCAAAGCTGCTGGAAATGTCTTGAGTAAAATAGGGCGCAATGCTTTTGCCAATCCTTCGGCGTCGGGGCACAATTCGGGATCCTTGCATAAATTATGAATCTGTTCGCTACCCACGTTGGTGGTCAGCAATATAATGGTGTTTTTAAAGTCGATGTAGCGGCCCTCCCCATCTTCCATCCAGCCCTTGTCAAAAACCTGAAAGAAGATTTCATACACGTCGGGATGAGCCTTCTCAACCTCATCCAAAAGCACAATGCTATAAGGTCGCCGGCGCACGGCTTCAGTTAACACGCCCCCTTCCCCATATCCGACATACCCCGGCGGTGCACCTTTTAAGGTGGATACCGTATGGGCCTCTTGAAATTCACTCATATTGATGGTAATGACGTTGTGCTCACCTCCGTAAAGGGCTTCGCCCAAAGCCAGCGCCGTTTCCGTCTTGCCAACTCCGCTCGTACCAACCAACAAGAAGACTCCAATCGGGCGATTTGGATTATCTAGCCCCGCTCGGGCAGTCTGAATGCGTTTAGCAATGGTTTCTAGGGCAAAACGTTGACCAATAATCCGAGTCTCCAACGCATCAACCAAATGTAAAACAGCTTCTATTTCATTCTTTACCATTCGCCCCACAGGAATCCCAGTCCAATCCGACAAAACGCATGCCACTGACTGCTCGTCTACTGAATCCATGACCAAAGGAACCTCTCTGCGCACGGTTTTGAGTAAGGCCTCCTGGATAGTTAGTTTGTCCCGCAACTCTGCCAATTGCCGGTCGTCGCTGCCAACCCTTTGGCCATGGTCGGCACTTGAGGTCTTTTTTAGTAATAATGTTTTCCGCACTTCCAATATTTGGCCAACTATCTCTCGCTCTTTGGACCACGCAGCCTCCTTTTCCTCCAGTTGCTGCCTTAAAACAGAAAGCTTGATTTCGTTTTCCTTCAACCGCTTCTCGTGGTTTACCCCAAACGCGTATTCACGCTGTAGAATCTCTTGTTGCTTGACTAATTCTTTTATCTCTATGCGGCATTGTTCTACTTCAGGAGGGATGGCATGCTGACTTATAGAAACCCGAGCGGCAGCAGTATCGAGAAGGCTGATGGCTTTGTCAGGTAATTGCCGCGAGGGAAGGTAACGGTGGGAAAGCTTTACTGCCGCTTCAAAGGCGGAATTCAAGATTTGGACGTTGTGATGCCGCTCCATAACCTCCTTTAGCCCATGCAGCATCGCTATGGCCTTATTCTCATCAGGCTCCTCTACTTTGACTACTTGGAAACGCCGGGTTAACGCTGGGTCTTTTTCAAAATACTTTTTATATTCAGCCCAAGTGGTAGCAGCGATCGTCCTCAAAGTACCACGCGCCAATGCAGGTTTAAAAAGATTAGCCGCATCACCTTGGCCAGCCGCCCCCCCAGCCCCGATCAACATGTGTGCTTCATCAATAAACAAGATAACAGGTTTGGGAGATGCCTTGACCTCATCAATTAATTGCCGGACGCGATTTTCAAACTCTCCCTTCACACTTGCACCCGCTTGGAGGAGACCCAAATCCAACATCTTTAGAGAAACATCACGCAAGGCTGGCGGCACCTCACCCGCGGCAATCTTGAGTGCAAATCCCTCTACAACGGCTGTTTTCCCTACTCCAGCCTCGCCTGTCAAAATGGGGTTATTCTGACGCCGACGCATTAGGATGTCCATAATTTGTCGGATTTCAGTTTCGCGGCCGATCACCGGGTCTAATTCCCCATTCTTTGCCTTTTCAGTTAAATCTACAGTAAATTTCTGAAGTGCGCTTCGTCGCGGCGCCTGAGCGGATCCAGGACCAACGGGCACCACTCCATCTACTCCTTCCTTATTTGCTGTTTTGCCTTCCTTAAAGAGGTCTATACCATTTGCTGCTGCGGAGACAACGCCTGACATATCCCCCAACAAAGCTCCTCCTTCCATGGAGTCCATCGTGGCTTCGGGTGAGTCGCTTAATATTTTTCCATAATCATCACTTAGTTCGTCGCATTTAATTCGTTTAAACTGGTCTGACAAATTCCACAATGTCTCCCTGAGATTGCGTGTTCTTAAAATGGCCACCATCAAACAACCTGTGCGAATCCGAGTTTCCTTAAAAAGCAAGGTTGCATAAACCCAACCCCGTTCGACGGCTTCCTCCACTTGCGGGGAAAATCCAGGATTGCCGGAACTGGCTCGCTTCTTTTCGGGCAACGCACGAGTCAGGTCTTTCATCAAACGCGCGCAATCCATGCTAAAATGGCGCGCTACTCGATGTAAATCGGAGTCCTCCCCCATGTATATTTGATGGAGCCAATGTACCAGCTCGACAGACTGGTCTCCACGATGGAATGCATACTGCCAAGCATTTGTCAGTTCCCGGTAACCCAGTACCGTTAGTTTACCAAACAAAGATGCTAGCTCGATTTCGGCCATAATTTATTATTAGTCGGAAAAGTCACATACACTCAATTCCACACATAAATCATCGACGTCTCGCTCCATTTCACGACTCCTTATCCACGTCGTGAGACCGACGCGTGCCCCATTTCCAAGTTCTATTTTCGGAACTTGGTCGGCGCTCAATAATAAATTAAGTTCACACCGAATTTCATAACCCAAATAAAAGGTTACCCAGGCGCGCAACCTTTTAAATGAGTCAGTACCGGGAAGCATTCGTAAATACTGAACTAATCTGAGTGGTCCAAATTGAAGACGAATGGTCTGCTGGCATTCCCAGACCCGGCAACCTGCAATAAGGTTGATGCCCAAACTTCCAGACCCTGGACTTTGCCCGAGCCGACATACTGAATTCTCCGGCAAGGGCAGCCAACGCCCAATAAATTCTTGCACCTTGACCTTGCAGCCAAAAAAATCGGCCAGTATTGCGACCAGTCCCTCAAGCGGGCGCGAATATGATATTAAATGCCCGAGGTAATAATATTGGGAATACTCCCGAATGGCGCCGTTTTTGTCCTCAGAAGATATCTCATAGTCCTCCTTCCCTGCGGCAGCACGACTCGCCCCTAGCAATGACGAGAAGTAAAAGGAGAAGCTTCTTCCGCTTGATCGTTCAAAATCCACTGTTTTTTGATTGCTAGCCCAAGCACGGTAGAAGAAGGAACAAAGCCGGTGCGTTAATACGTCGAGAAAATCGCCCGGCGCTGAATCGCAATTTGGATATCGCCGTCGGTCCAACACAGCCTGAGTGAGGAATTCTGGCATGGGACCGTTCGGGCCAATTAATCCGAAAAAATAAACATACATTCGATGCGGTTGATTTACTGGATCCACAACGTTACCCCGTACAAAATCCTGAATTGATGAAGGGGCAAACACGACAAATGCCCGCTGACCGAAACGTACCACGTCTTCCCTCGGCAGTAGCGAATACCCCACCCGTGGGAACTCAGGGTAGGCGTTTTCCAGTAACCTTACAGCTTGGAAAAAATCAAAGCTGTAATACCTGTGCGCCATGTCTTCAATCAAACGATCTCTCGGGCTCCTGAACGTGGCGGCCATGTTTTCCTCAATGTGTTTCCCTCGTCGCTGGTTAATACGAGTTGGGTAAAGGAATTTACAGATGCATATTTCGCGAAAAAGCGCTCTAATACCGCACCAAGCAAAAACATTCCAAACCCGCCGCCTTTGTGATCGTCAACATCCATTTTAATCAGTAAACCACGCGCAAATGCGAAGGGCACCGGGCCCTTGGTTGGAACGCGATGGGTTACATAATCGACCTCGATTTTTCTCAGGTGTTCAATTTCGACCGGCGATTCTCCATCTTCGGTGTAGGCATAGAGCTTTAATAGTTTTTTCAGTGCACCAACCCCTGAATCATTACTTGAGAGCAGGCTTTGGTAATTTACCCCCAAATGCCCAATTAGGCGCCAGGCAAATTCGCCTTCCGCAAAGGATGGATAGGGCAGGGTTGGTCTTTCAAGGCAGTGTATGGATTCCAAAGGACCTCCAAACAAATCAAATCGCCTGGGCTCAGCCATGTATGCGGGAAGATGCCGGTTTGTGCACCAGGCCCGGACTCGCAAGCGCCTGAGTGAACGCACAGCATTTCCATGATATCGAGATGCCAGCGGCACTGCATTCTCATCCACCAATGAGAGAAAGGCATCGCACCCCAGATAAGCAGGGTGCTGGCCGGTGCGTTGCTCCTGGTCAGTAAGCAGCCGCTGCCGGCGATGAACTGTAAAATATGCGCCGCCTGGCCCCGTATCCCGATTTTGATAAAATGGCGAAAAACGTCGCGCTTCCGTTCCCGTGTCATCCAACCCCACAACACATTCAACCGAATGGACTTCATAATCCAAAGGCCTTGTCCGATCGGGCAATATCGCAAACTCATGGAAGCGATCGGTCAATTCAATCTGGTCGCACCAGAGGGGAAACAGATTTACCGCGGGCGTGCAAAAAAGTCTTAAGCCGTTAGGAATGAGCCGCCGATCCAAGACTCGGTTATCACGGTCAAATCCTAAAACGATTTCCATAGCGTCCCCATGGACCTTTTCCAACATCGGATTAAGTCCTTCCAGTTCAAAAAACATGTATCGCTGGGGAAATGCAAAGTACTCTTGAAGCAGACGGTAACCATCGAAACACCTCGAATCTTGCAGTAACAAGGCCTGCTCCCGGTCAAAACCCACTGGTCTCACACATCTCGATGGCAAAAGCCCAAGGGTCTCTCTCCGGTCTCCCGCCACCTGCACCACCACGTGTGAAAGGTGAGCCATTATCTCCTCGTAGAGTACACCCGCCAGTGATGGGTCAGCATGAATATAGAAGCTCAAACGGTCTAATTCCAGTTCGTTGAAGGCCACGCTTCCTTGAGTGCGAAGCCGGATACGAATGGCTGCATGAATATTTAGGCCATCAGGGAGACGCAAATCGGCAAGCCTTTGAGAATAATAGTGGCACTCTGGAGGTTGGATAGGCCTGACATCAACTGCATGGCCAGTACGAAAAAGACAAGGGGTGACTCGTTCCTCGTCTCCGCGGAGCAGCTCTCGTAATTCCGTGTGCCGCGGTATCTTATATCCTTGCGGGGGAACCTCGGCATACTTGGGCACAAACTCTACGATTGTCATAGATGGCAAAGGGCACAAGTAATAAGGATAAATAGATTCCAGCAAGGCCTGAGTGAAACGAGGAAATTCGGATTCGAATTTCAAACGCACACGAGCCGTTAAATAGGCCACCCCCTCAAGAAGCCGCTCAACATGAGGGTCAGGGCAGGAAATGCTGGGATCAGCGGAAAGAAACAGTCTAGCAGCGGCTTTTGGGTTTTGCGAGGCAAATTCTGCCGCTCGATGCCGCAGGAAATTCAATTCTTCCTCGTAGCAACGCAAAAGTTGTTGCCGACGGTTTTTCATCCTAAGTTATTAAAAACAAACACTCCTACATTTAGATCTAATCGGGTTTCATATTTTAAATATTCAGGCACAGGATGGCACCACAATTGCGCTTCAATCTCCAAAGCTACAGAATCTGGACGTTCTGCTTGAGGTCTCGCTGTCACTTTCAAGGAAGCTCGGTCAAAACGTGGTTCATATATCAGCAGCAGGTCTTTAATATGATATTCCAATGCAGGCATTTCTTGAAGCCCCATGTTGGATCCCCATGCGAAACGAATGCCATAATTCAAGACCGAGCACGCACTTTCAGGGTAGGATGCGGCCTCCTCATCTTTCAATATCGCACAGTTTCCCAACAGGTTCCTTAAATCCTCCAGTACTGATTTACGATACTGGCTAATTGAAACCAACCGTGAGTGGATGCCACCTTTGGCACTGGCACTTTCCCCGGAACATATGCGCTCAAATAGGCAAGGCAAAGTGGAAGTTGGCCTCATTTTGTTTTTAGGTGTTAACCTGTTCGACTTTATGTACCTCTAAAAAAGCCTGGTCACCCCAATCCGTCATCCATAAGCGCTGGCCCATGCCAATCAGCCACTTCTCCCCCACCGTTTCCCATTCTGTATGGCCCGACATTAAAAGTTTACCAGACCATGCTAAAGATGCCCCCGGATAACGAACTGGGACAAAACCATGTGTGTGCAGTCCATCAGCTAACCAAAACTCGGCGCGCCGCCAAACAAGGTCGTGGAGACGTTCAACAGGTGAAAATATGACCATTTTGAGCCTATAATTCGGAATCCAATAGTAACGTGTCTGGAGGAAGGCCTCAATGAAAGGCCCAACTCGAGTATCAGCATCGCTGAACCATGAACTATGTTGGTCGTTGATTTTATATTTAAATTGCGGCCAAGAGGATAATCCTTGTTCATAAAAGGTGCTAACCTCATCATATTTACCTTGGGTTAATCTCTCGCATCCTGCAATCCATGACCGGCTACAATATTCAGCTGCGCCATATAAGGGAATGCTGTGCATTCCTTGAAAAACCCGCTCACGTGCTTTTTCACTTTCAATTATACCTTGAAATATCACACTCCTATTTTGCCATTCGTGGCTCAACGATTGCAGAACATCCAGCTGGGCAACTGCTTGATCCCACTTAGCCTGCAAGCACAGACACTGGAATAAAACCTGGCGAAGTAATGTGTCACCTGGGTTACTCTTGATCTGCGCCTGCAGGCAGGTTACTGCACCGATCAGATCATTTTCTGAGAGATGCTCCTGGTAAGTCATAATATCTCCATACCTTATCCTCCTGGATCTGATTATGGGCCAATGCGACTCCACCGGTGCCCTTTTAAATTGATTATGACAGCGGTGGCGTCCTTATTGGCATATTTTTACATTTTCATCAGCCCTCGTTCGCGGTTAAATCCCAAGATGCTGTAGTCTTGCCCGCAGTGTTCCCTTTGTCGTCATAGGCCGTATACGTCCACTCAATTTTATTGTAACGGAATGTCACCTCTTCAGTGGGCAAACTGTCATTGTTGACCGTCACTCCGCGCGGTTTGACCGAAGTAATCAATACTTTCGACAGCTTGTATTCCATGTAGGGACATTGCTTGCCGTTTATCATTTTGTTCAATTCCAATTTTACTTCATCGATGTGCTGCCCTTTGGAGCAATACAGGGCCAGATTGGGACTGCTTTTGTCGAGGTATTTGATGATCTTAAGGTTTTCGTGTTGACCCCTACCAGTGGAGTGGGCTCCGGTGGCGGCTTGAGTCGCCCCGGATTCCTGAACAACTCCATGCTGGTATTCTATGACTTCCATCCAATCCTTGTGCTTTTTGTCGGTGCACTCGCCCGTGATTCCTTTAACTTGAAGGAAATAATTTGTCGCCATAACTAATCTCGGTTTTTTGAGAAACCCGGACCCGGTTCTCAATTTTTAGGATCTGGTTTGAGTGCAATGGTCCTGCTTGCACCCTTCTGTTTTATTACAAATGTGTTTGTTTAGCAATCAACTCCTCATGTACTCTGGCGAGCCGATGGGACCCTGGCAACCAAACTTATGTCGGTATTTACACTTTCAAGCTGATAATGTGGTCGCAGAGAAAACTTGGCTGTATAATATCCTGGAGCACCTTTGACTTCTTGTACCTCAACCTCCGCCGCCGCCAATGGTTGTCTGGCTTTTGCAATCGCGGAAGCGGACCCTGGATCAGCACATACATACTGGCGAATCCAGTTGGTGAGCAGATTCTGCATATCCTCTCGCGATTTAAAGGTGCCAATCTCTTCAGTTATTATTTGCTTCAGATAATGTCCGAACCGACTGGCTGTCATCAGATAACTTAACCTCGCTGATAGCTCCGCATTTTCCTGGTCATCTTGATTCTGGTATTTCTGAACCTTTTGCAAAGAATGTGCTCCCATGAAGGAGGCATGGTCTGCATCTTTCCAGTGGCATAAAGGAATTAAGCCACACGTATCGAACTCTTTGGCTCTGCGCGCACCAATCGCCACCTCCGTCGGACACTTTAGATCAACATCCCCATCATCGGTAGGGAAGGTATGGGTAGGTAAACCCTCAAGTTTACCTCCCATGCCATCTTCCGTATTGGGTCCCCATATTCTTGCAGGCCACCCACTGATTTTGTAGGCTCGGGCAATGCAATATCCAAATGCATAAGCCGAATTCGCCCAAAGGTACTTGCTGTGGTCTTTGCCATCCACTTCCTCCTCGAAATCAAATTCCGAGACCGGTCTGGTGCTCTTGCCATAGGGAAGCCGTGCTAGAAACCGCGGTCCGGTCAGCCCCAGAAAACGAGCATCCTCGTTTTCTCTCAGCGAACGCCATCCGGCGTATTTCTTCCCTTCAAGGAGCTTGGCCATGTCCGATATTTCATCTATCTGCTGCCAGCTTTCCAAGCCGAAAAGCTCTGGCGATACTCCGCTGATGAATGGCGCCATGGCGGCCGCGCTTATCTGCATCATTCCCTTCAACACAGAAACGTCGGTCGGCGAATGTGAAAAGTAGTAGTCTCCAATCAGGCACCCGAATGGTTTCCCACCGTGAGTGTCCAAGGGACCGTAAATCATTTTAAAAAGAGGGCTCTGATCCCACTTGGCACCTGGATACCTGTCGAATACTTCGGCCAGCTCCTCCTTTGTGGCATTTAGTACTTGTATGCGTAAAGAGGCATCAGTCTCAGCATTCATGACTAAAAAATACAAACCCCTCCATGTAGCTTCCAATTCTTGCAATTTGGGATTGTGCAAAATCTCATTTATTTGATCGGTTAATTTGGTATCTAATTCGGCGATCATGTTTTCCAAAGTGCGATCCAAGTCACCCTCGATGACGTTGGGAGATCCCTCTGTCACCCGTTGAACTAGCTCCTCAACCCCAAGGAAGGCCTCGGGGCCTAACGCGGTGACTGTTTCCACTGCTCGCTCCAAATTAAAATTCTCAGCGGCACACATAAGACATTAATACTTTATGAGTTTAACGTTGCTGCCATAATAAGCTCGTTTATTTTCCCGAAACCGGCCTATTGAGCATGGGGCCGATTTGTGTAGCATTATCCTTTTTAGTCAGTCCTGCCACGACCTTTTTGATTCTGTGGGGAGAATTTTTAATTTCGTTAAGTGCTTGCCGCTTATCATAGATGGCCTTAAGCTCTGGTACAGCTTGAGCTATAGCGGCAGGCGAAAAGTCGTCCATCTTTTTGAATGTGAGCTCCACAGCGAGCCTTGAGTCACTTCCACCCAGTTTATTATCCACTTTGAGGCAGACCTTGGGCGCTGTTTTTTTGAGAACCGTCTCAAAATTATCTTTATCAATTTCGATAAACTTGCGTTTCTCGTCCTCTACTAGGTGAGTTTCCGATGCCTCGCCCGTCAGGTTTGCCATCACACCTAGAACGAACGGCAAATCCACCAACACCGGCCCGTTAATATCGGGCTTATACTGAATGTGAACCCGTGGTGGGCGATTTCGTTTGATGAATTCAGCTATGGTAAGTGGCATAATTTATTATGATGAAGGTTAGGTTGGCTGGTATGTGGGAAATTTTCTAGGCGCACTAGTTTGGCGGTGGCTGTTGTTTCTTTTCCAGTGTTTTCAAAGCTCATGGTACGGGACCACCAAATAAGCGTTTTCAAATCTGGCCAAGTAAAACAGGAAATCAGATTGACAAAAGTCAGCAACTTGCTCGCCAGCCCCTTCGGGGCAGGCCCTTCCCATAATGAACGCCCTCTGGCACGCTTGAGCTGCATGATTTCCTTCAGTAAAATAACCATAATCACGTCGCTTTGTCAATTAAATAGTAGACTCATCACACCCGTTATATTTACGTGTTAGGGCTGATTCTCAGGATTCTCAGCCCGTGATTTTTCTGGCCGGAGCACGCTATCAACCCTCCCCATGGCCGCCTCCCCCAGTTCCAAGTCTAGGAGAATATCCCGAAATGACATTCTCGACCACCGCCTGGCACGTGACAACAGCATTGGCAACGGGCTGGAAGGTTCCTGCTGTCGGTAATAATCACCCACAGCTTCTAAAAGGTGTTCCGCATCATGACGACTCTGAACCTTCGTGATTGATATGGACACTGTTTCCATTGAACGACTTACACGTTGGAATTCCTCCAACCTCCCAAGCGCTGTCTTTACTAATTCCGGTGGTAGTTTGCCTGCGGTATGAGCTGTATCCTTCAGACGCTTATAAACATTTTGGCTTCTTAAAAGGAGATTTGATTGCTCAAGACCGGAACCCGGCGGCGCAGGGATGAGCGCCTCCACGGCTTCCAAAACCTGGCCTAGGCGAGTATGGTATTGCTCAATCTCTGGCAATACCTTCTCCATGTTCTTTGTTAACTTAACAATCTGATCTATGTCACTCGTAGTAGCCGTTATAAAAGGGCTGAAAAAGGCTACGACCTCCTGCAATACTGATTCCAAAGGGGTGAATCGCGGCAAAAAGCGCTCCTGAACACGGTGCTTCTCCAACTGTTGTCTTATTCTCCCTAAAAGATGCAGTCCCCGGTTACATTGATTCAAGATTTGTTCCACAATTGACAAAGGTGTAGTTTGTATCACAGCTTTAATTTCATCAAGCCGCATGCGCTGTTCTTCCGGCACGGCCACCTCGTAAGCTCGATCCCCCAAGGCCAGAGACACCATATCCATGCTTATTTTCCCTATCAGAGGTAATTCACGCAAGCGGTAAACGATCTGATAAGGCTCTCCCGGTATTAAGGCTAAATTCTCCAAAATGCCGCAACGCCGTGGCTCAATCTTGCCGGCCTTCTCAGCCTCGTCAAGAATCGGATGTAGATTCTCCCAGTATCGCTCAAGCCATTCCCCCATTACCTCCAGACAGTCATTGAATCCCCCAAGGCCTTCGGTTTTCAAGGATGCCGTTGCAAGGATGATCATAACCCGAAGGTCTTTGCCTCGCGCCAGCGTGGCAAGTGCCCGTTCCCGAATTTCTTCCCAATTAGGGTCGGCACCTGCTGCGGGTGTTAGCATGGATTCCAATACGTCAAATTCAGCCTCTGGGTCATACCGGAGGTCCACCCCACACGGAGATTCTAGGCTGATTGGCTCAATTAATCCAAGTTTCTCGTTTTCCTGCATGGCAAGTGCTCGATATTGATTTATGAACTGTTTCTTTGAGCAGGAACAATCAGGACACGAAAGCCCACGTTTTTTAACCGATGTGTTCGACTCGTAGAGCGCGTGCTGAAAGGAATAACGTTGGCATTCACAGTATCGAAACCACCACCATAACAGACGGCGTTTGTTTCGTTGGCCACACACCATTCCCAGACATTCCCAATCAGATCTTGTATCCCAAGAGGATTATGATCACGCAACTCTCCTGTTTCAAGTGGGTGTTTATGCATTGTTTCGGCCTGTATAAACACCGAAAGCACATGGTTGGTGGAAGCAATAAATTTGCCCTGCTGGTATTGTGGGTAGGCTGTGTTAAACATATGCTTCCACTGTTCAACCGTTGGCAGTCTAAAAACCCATCCCTTGCGCTCCCGCCCATTATCCGTCGCTTGATTTAGAAAATCACAAAAAGAGACCGCTTCGTTAAATGTCACATTTTCAACAGGCAACTTTCCGCTCCATGACTTATTAATTTCTTTAAAGAACTCTCTGCCCGCGCTGCTGGGATTTGTCATATTCCGACTGCTAGTGTACGCCTCGTACTGGGTCTGGTTGACTTCATATTTGCCAACCCAGCCCCCTCCCCGGTGACTCTCATCCCAATCACCCCCACCGGGCAGGCCAGCAACCCACACCATCTCGAATTCGACCTGAATGCCGTTTTCAGTGTTAATCCGGAAAACCTTTTCCTTAACCAATGATGATGTCATAGGCAAAGAATTGGTATTTTGAACCACCAGCAAAATCTTGCAGACATCACCGCATGCGCCGCCATCCCCAAGAACTTTAATAGTCAACTCCACAGTATGACCACCGCTGCCAGGCAAGGCTTCCAAATCAAGAAGAGCCGCCTGTTCTTTCGTTTCGACTGCGGCGCGTACCATCCCCTTGGGCTTGGACTCAACTTGCCATTCCACATTTTTCACAATTGGAGCCTTTGTTATTTGAATATCGAAATTTCTTGACTGGCCGACCAGGAGCGCTATTTTTGCTGAACCAGGCCAGCTGATTTTCAGTGGCATGATGTTCGTAATTTGAATTGCTACGTTCCCAATCGCTGAGGTCTTATCGCCTTGATACACTACAAACGTTAACTCGTCCATGCTTGGCCCCGGAGATGTGAGATATTCTAGTTTGGCCGCACCATTGTTCATAATTCCCTCAACCGGTGCTACTTTGCCATGCTTTGGCAAACTTAATATCCGGTATTTTAATGGCACGTCGGGGTCTCCCATGCCTTGAAGAATTAAGGAATGACGATAGCCTGGATAGGCAATTACTTGTTGACTTCCTGCCACCAGGTCAACTGGCGGCTTTACTACTGTTATATAATACTTGTCTAACGTATTGGTTTGTCCATCTGATGCTCCAAGCCTCATGATTGCCCTTTGGTTACCGATGGTCTTATCAGCTGTCAACGTAATTCTCCACTGGTTCTGCAATATTTGATTAGTTCGAATGTGCAGGCCACCCATGTCAACCGATACTTCCGATAATACTACTGAATCAACTGGTGTGTCCTCATCCTCAAGTAAAACGAGAATGTTGGTGCTTCCACCAGCTTGAAGCATAATATTGGTTGTATTCACACGAATCGCTGGTGGAAGATTTGGCCTACCATCTACCTTCCCCTTATTAATACCCGGCATTTGCACCTTAGCCGCAAACTGGGTACTATTGCTATCAGTTTCTCCAGAAGTCCTTTTTATTTTCGCCTGCAATTCTGGTCGTTTGTAACCAGGCAAACATACAAACAATACTGCTAATCCGAAAAGAATAATGGAAAGAATCTTTATAATAATGTTTGGGCGTGTATTCTTATCTAAAATACAGAACAGGTCTTTAATTGATAGAATTCTCCGACTGGGAGCATTTACCTGTTGAAGTCTTGAGTGAATCGCCGACGAGGATTCTATATGAGTGTGAGTATTATCAATTACTCCTTGATTGCCTGCCACCCCGATTTTATGGAGTTGAGGGACGCCTTTCCCAACGGCAGCAAGGGGCTCGCTTGTCGGCTGATAAATAATATTGCTTTTGGGTTGGGGCTGGTCCACCTCGCCATTATTCTCCATTACATCTTTAATGGCGTTAGCAGGAATAACCCCACCATCAATGCCAGCCTTATTAACTTTTTTGTCCGACGCGCTATCAATGATGACCTCCTCTTTAACGTAGGTACATCTTACATCTCCTGAATTATACTCTGCCGCCAAAAATGGAGCAGTTGCGGTAATCGCCTGAATAACAGCAGCTCGACAATCGGGGGTTTGATTTTTACCGGCTTGTACAAAATATGGCCAAGTAGCTATGGGCGCCTTTATTGTTCGTACCTGAGGGACACTGATTTCGGAGCCTGAAAAGAGGCCGATCCAGCTGTCTTCTGGTGCGACTATTATAGTATAACCATATTCTTCGCCTATTATTTTGTCAAGTAGCGCAGCCCATATCTTAATATCCGTATCTAATGTTTGTATGCCCAGCGGCACGCGCACACCCCGCCCCGGTGTCACGCCTGCTAATCGTGCGTTTTCCCATAAATCAGCTAATACATGCTCAAGCTTTGCGCGATTAGGATCCCAATCTGACCTATTAAAAAACTGTTCCAATGTTTTTTGCTCGACACCGGTGTAAAACACCTCTTCCGGCAACGAGCGTATCATGTTATTAAACTCTGCCTGCAGTTCAGCATGTGCTTTACAAACCTCCTCCTGAGTTATAGCAACAGTGCCATATTCCTTTCGGTTTAAGGGAAAGCACCGAACTTGCGGGTTGGTTTTTAACACCCAACCATATAACGGATGCGATTCAACCTCTTCCTGCTTAACTCGTGGAATCACCGTTCGATGGAATCCTCTCAGTCGCGGTAATACTTGTTCAAATACATAGTCCCTTGGCAATCCAGAGGAATAGGCAGCAATAATCAATGGTTTTTGTGCACGACGCTCAATGGAGCCATCAATGCACGGAAATATTCCACCCACTACCAATGATTTCCGAGCAGCAATAAAATATTCCAAATTAAGGCCCCACCGGTTATCTATATTTCCAACAACCCCTGAATCCAATAGCCTGTCAACGGTCTCGAGTTCCGGGGGCCTTAAATATGATGGTATATGGTCTTCCCATGCTGGATGCTTTCCAAATAGCCCCAGCAACAATTCTCTCTTTTTTCCCGCTGCAATCCGGGTTAAATGCTCACGAATAATGTTCGATGTTGGGATTGGATGTGCCATATATGTCACCATTCCAACACGACCGGCGGCCATTCATTGGTTTTAGGTAAAGGTTTATACAGTTCGATATTTAACTTAATTTTTTGTTTTATCTTAGGCATACTATATTGAACCTCCCATACGGCACCCCCACTTCCAGGCTCGCAGTACTCAGCAAGCATTTTGAATATATTATGAGTCAGGGTATTTGTGGCCCCATTGTCTTTCTCTATTACACTGACAGTAAAACCATTTGTTATTATTATATCATCTATTTTATTGGTTAAATCGGTGCGATACTCATTTTTATCATTATTACCTATCCTAATCCAATTATATTTATAGTAGTCCAACCAACCATCTTTGATAATAGGAATATAGGTACATTCCTTTACCGTTCTAACTTTTCCTTCATCTATATCTATTATAGCATCCCGGAACCTAATCATTCTATTTATATTCGTAACCATGTGATCTCTAAGGCCACTGTGTAAAGATGCCTTCAATAACATACAAATCATTTGATTTGTAAGCCACGGTTGTATTTCTTCAAGTCCATTCCATGCTGTTGGGTTCGCCAGCAAATTACTATTATATATGGCGGTATATTTATTATTTATATGAGTTACAATATTACTTCCTAATTCCCTTCGCTTCTGTGCGATGGAATTTGTGATTTCGTCAAATATTTTGTGCCAATTACTGATTACATCCATCCTCTTTCCTGCTGAGATGTCTTTATCTATATTTATTAACTCCGTTGCTATATTTGTTATATTGTTTAATGTCATAATATTTCTATTGGTTAATAACTGTCTAGCTGCCCGGCAGTATTCATCCACCACCATGTTGAACAAATTGGTATTATAATAGCGGGATATATACACCACCAGTTCGTTTACGTTGTTGCTTAAAGGTCCTGAATATTGGCTAGAATATGTCGCCAAGATGTTTACGTGATTCGAGGCCTTTTGCAGTAAAGGTTGCCATTCCTTGCCTACCAAATCGCGATATTCAAGACCTGACGGAACCGGAGATTGACTGGCACCCATTACAACTTTGTATAATTCAAACCTGCGATAATATGACCGGTTCGTCAGAATATTGCTATCCAAGGCGTAATTTGTTGTGCGCTCCAAAAATTCCTTATCCATTATTTCGGCTCGCCTTTTAATATCCTGGAGAGCTTGCGCCACTTTTTGAGTGATCTCATTTCCGATGGGCATACTATCTCCAGCGGCTTTTATTGGCTTCAACAACTTATTCAAGTCTTCACTGGTCTTTAAGAATGCATTACTACTTATACTTTCATACGCCATATTCAGGGCTTGGTCGGAATATTTAGCCGCCTCATTATTATCCAGATTTGAGAAGCAATTGCTCAAGGATAGCCATGCTAAATTTATTGTAGAATAATCCCCCGTTCCTACCGAACTCAGATATCCAGTTTCATTAGTGGCATATGCAATAAGCATATTTTGAAGAGTCTTTAACCGATGAAGATTGGTCGTTGCTGCACTTAAATTATTAGTCACATTGTTCAGCAATAACCGCAACCCATTATTAATGGATGGGTAATCCGCCAGATTAGTTGCTCCTTTTGCTAATCCTTTTGGAGGCCAGTGCCACTCCGCGCCCGTGCGTGGCGGCCTGCCTCCATAAACCCCATTCCAAACCCGTACTATATTGCTACTGACCGGGTTGGTTATCGCCAAGTAATAATTAAAGGCATTAATATATTCAGATCCGTTCGTGACGTGTGCAGAATATTGGCCATATTTTTCCAAATCGAGCAAAGCGGTCAAGGCCCGTGTGAGGCTGGATGTCCAATCATGGGGAGAGATTTCAATAACGGCCCCGGGATCAGATTCCATCTTTTTGCGAACGCCAATCACTAGTGGAAATACGAGACTGCGCTCAAATATTATTCGCTGTGCATTTCTACGGTCTTCGGAAAAATCATCAACAAACCAATGAGCCAATTTGAATACTGGAGGAATCTTTAAGTTTGTCGTACTAATATCGAATATTTTTACGTGGTAGTCTTCCAACGAAGTTCCAATTTCTTTAATAATATCGGCCCCAGCATAACGATATTGTTGCCCACCCGGTGACTGTACTATGATGGGAGGCCAGTAACTGCTTGTTGCCCAGTTGGCGCCTACATTCCAATAATCGCGTTCAGTTCCCAAGGTATACTTAAATTGTTTTTGGGCATGCCAGGCGATGCCGAGCAGCAGGAGTAGCGCTCCAACGCTAATGGACATGGCCGCAATCAGGCGGTTACGTTTAAGGCGCTTAATATTTGAAGCATCTGTCACCAGCAAGCGTTCCGGAAATATTTTGCGGGTGAACAAATGCTGGATAAAATAGGCACGGTTTCCTGCTTCGTTTTGGTCCACGTCACCCGTGGCCTTGGCATAGCGGATTCGCAATTCGTCCAAACTTACATTTAGGCTGCGGGCAAGCACCACGTCAAACACCGTATTTTGGCGTAATGCTGAGGTGAAGTAGAATCCACGAAAGAATACCGGCTTTTCTGAAATATCCTCCATCTCCAATAATTTATTTAGATACTCACGCAGTTTAGGAGCCAGATCTCGTAAGGCCTGGGGCAATGCAAAGATCGCATCATAATCATGCGCCCCGCGCACGCCATTGATAGGGTTTGCCGGATTTCGAAACCAACTTACCAGGCGAGTATGAACCCTTTCCGCTACTCCTTCCACCCATTTGTCAACGTCATTCTCGTCCACCTGCTTGTCCAAATCTTCGTTCTCCGGGTGATACGACCAACCGAATATCTGGTCCTCCAGCCGATCCTCAGGTGGTGCGGCACTGTGGTTTGACTCAGTATAAAGCCGTTGAGTAAACTCCCGGAATCCCACCATTAAATCACACTTGGATACAATCAAGTACAGAGGAAAACGGATTCCCAATTCGTCACGCAACTCATTGATACGCTTCCCAATCAGACCGGCATTGATTCGAATTTGTTCCAAGGAGGAGGAAGCAAGGTAATCGACCGGGACAAAAAGCAAGAGGCCGTTGATCGGCACACGAGGGTGAGCCTTTTTAAGTTTCCGGAGAAAATCACTCCATGTTTCCGATTTAAGTGAGTCCTCAGGATCGGCACCCCCTTTGGCTCCTCCCTCACTATCCATGGAGGACTTTTGCGTGCCGTGTCCCATCAACAGCGCTCCGGCTGTGTCCAATATCACAGCATACTTACTTTTGCCAAATTTGGCAAAAAGGAAATTCATTCCTTTCGTACCGCCATCACCTCTAAAGCCAAGCTCTTTTGAGCCATCCTGTTCTTCTCGCCATGGATTAAGCTGCTCTACCAAAACGCCGCTGTTGGCCAGCAGCATGGTCTTGCCCGAGGCCGGCATTCCAATTACCAGGTACCATGGCAATTCACCCCCGCGATGAAAGTCGAGCTGTTTCTTGCCAATGGTTTTTAACCCCTCCCTGAGTTTTTCCCAAATAACACCTATTAATTCCTCATCAATCTTCGCCTTGCGACGGAGGCGAGCGCGGCAATAAATCCAATATGCTCCAAAAATTAACAGTCCTAGTAATAAGACGATACCAAGCGCCAATAATGCCGTCTTCCATCCCCACCACGCCGCCGCCCCCACCGGCACAGTTACACCGATGGCACCAAGTGCCCACCTTGCCGGTTCAGGTATGCTTGTGGTTTTATCTGCCATGATCCTGAAAGTCACCGCTGCGATTGGAGGATTAATTTCAAGGCACCCCGTATCTCATCGGATGACTTGTAATATACCAAGGTGTAACAAGCCAAGATAACCAGACTGAGGAAAACAAAAGAGGCCACATAAAAGGCATAACGGGTTGCCTCCGGCGGAGGCAATGCTCGAGTATCGCAATAATATGCCTCGCAAGGAGGTCCCTCGCATATTTTCTTGCCGACATCGTGGAGCCAGTATTGGCCAAACCGGCTTTGTTTGAGTCGGCCTTCAAGGCCAGTTAGGCGGCGATTGATTTGTTGGTCTTGGTCGGGCATTCCCCGGAATCGCCCACAATATCCCATCCCCAAACAGGCATAATAAACCGCCATCAATTCCGGTGCGTCAGGATCATTGGAATTTAGCAAGTTGTCCAAGCGCTCAATAAACGCCTCGTCACCCACGAGGTTCTGCGGAGGTTGATCCAAATAGGTCCATTCAAATGCAATGGGGCGCCATTCGCCCATAAAGTTGTTTGATGAATCTCGCGGCAGGGCTAATATCATCCCGTCAGAAAACCACACCAGTGGGGCTTCAATCTTGTTCCAGAGACGAGCTAAAACAGAATCTCTATCCGCTTTCCCGCGTAAAGCGAGGATGGTGTCCACGAGATTGGCCCGGACGATGTCAGCCTTAACCGGCTGGCCGATTGCTACCGCCCGGTAAACTTCTGCAATCCGTGCAAACAGCGGCTCACAATGGCGGTATAAAATCATAAACCTTCGTTGCCAACAGGCACCGTCATCACTAGTTTGAAGCGGGTTTCGCCCATGTTGAACTTCGTCGGGTTGTATAGCAGGATAAGTTCCCGCTCTTTGCGTACCAGCTCCCATTCCGCCTGGTTCCGACTGATGTCCAGTCGAAAGTAGCTCAAATCGTTTCTAAATGGTAATGCCGGTGTGTATCTTTGCGTCTCCAACGGGATTCCACCCACCAGCTTGTTTCGGGAACTTCCGGCCATGACTTTGAATAGCGCGGGATTCAAAACAAAATTTGCCAGAGCCGTGGTCTCCAAGTTCGATTCCAATGCCAGGTACCAGCCATTCGGCTTAGCGATATGTTCTGGATGCAGGGAAACGCTCAAAACGCGCAATCCCATGGCTTTTCCGGCGTCGCTGAATGTCAGCTCCATGCACGTGTCCCGGCTCAACGGAAGCATGGCTCGGATGGCGTCATTGAGCTCCCGAAAAGCCGGGTAAGGGTCTTCATGGCGGTAAGAAACTTTCAGGAATTCCAGCCAGTCCCGGTCAAGATTAAAAACCGCCATTTCTGCCATCAGTTCAGCCAGCTCAAGATAGCACTCGTAAGGATGAATTAAAGCCAGCAAATGACCGCCAAGGCGGCGGTCTTCGTAGAGCCAAGCACGAAACTTGGCACCAAGCCGGTTCAACGTCTGAAAGCGCATCAAACGTTCACTCTTCTCCGCGGCCGGCACCTCCCGAGCCACAATTACTTCATATAAGTGCTTGCGCGTCGCCAAGATTTGCTCCATCAAATCCTCCACCAGCCGGTACAAGTTCATCGAGCCACGCATCTGCACACAGGGAGGGGCGTAATGCAGGTCTTCCATTGGCCAACCTTGGATGGGGTCTCGCGCGATGCGGCAAAGGGGAAGCACCTCCCAATTATCCATGTTCTCCCCTTCGATAAACAAGCGCCCGCGAATCTTTAACATTTCTATGGGCTGAACGGATTTCCCATCGTTTTCATCAGCAAATGTGTCACTGCGAACCTTGTACCTTATGCTGCTGCGGGAATCCACTTCCTCCTTTTCGCCCACGGTGTTCTGTGCGTCTGCATGCCAGTGGGGCACACCGAGGTAAACCAGTAAACCTTGCTCACTCCTTGCAAACTCAGCGGCGATATCGCGCTCCGCCGGATCCATCTCCAAGTTGCCCGGGTAATGTACCTCCAGGCCGCTGCGCAAAATAGCCTTCAGTCGCTCCATTCGCAGTTTTCGGTCTCGTAAATGATCATAAGAAATTGAAGCTTCAATGACACCATAGGGATGCAAGTGGCCCCTCAGCCTTAAATCATTCATCCCCTCCACCACCATACGCTGTTGAATCTGCAAGTGGTGCTGTTGCAAAAACAAACCCTCCCGCCAGTGAATGATCTGTCGCATGGGGTTATGCTTGCGAGGTTGAGTTAATCTTGGTCAACCAATGATTGACCAACTCGGCTATTCTCGCCTGCACTTGGGGCGAGTTGCCTTGTCTTTGGAGGTATTCGGAAACACAGACTTTGAACATGTTGTGTGTTGCGCCAAGGTTACCCAGCTCCTCCTCGTAAATTTCCGTGTACTTGCTCCAATTGGCAGCCGCCTGTTGAAACATGCTCCGTCCCGCCGCCTCTTCAATAACCTCTGGACGCAATTTTGCGGCCAACTTCTTGACCAAGCATTTATCCGGCAGGAGGTCATCGCTTGCCCCATAGTGCAGCATTGAAAGCAAAATAAGCATGCAGCGTTTGAATGAATCTCGACAATCGCTGCCAGAATCCCCCTCTTCAACCCCCTTAAGGGCCTCAGCCAGACCTTCCACCCCTGGCATGGGCAAATGATTCACATATTGCTTCCACAGCTCCCGCAAATAGATGTCCAACCAGATGGCAAAGGAAACACTTAAACGATATGCCGTTGGTATCCCTGTAGATGGGGTAGCAGGACGGTCCAAGAAACCGGCTGCCTCCAATTGCTGACAAAGTTTTTTTCTTCGGTTAGCATCGATCAGACCTTGATTCTTCCACGTTACAAGCTGATTAACCAAGGATTCAGGGTCCTGAGGCACCCGGCTGAGCAATCCCTGCTTCTCCAGTTCGGCGGCCATCTGGCGGCATTTGGCTGCCTCGACTCGTTTTTCTTGCAACAGTAGCAAGGCTTCATCCACCACGGAGCTGGGATCAGTTCGAACACGGTTGCCCATCCCCAGTTTCTCCAGTACAGCGGCGATTCGCTGACAATTGGATGAGCTCATCTGGCCCCTTTCCATCATCTCAACAACAGCTTCCACGCCGGCAGAAGCATGGGAAGTAAAAGTTGTTGCCGCAGGCTGCCGCGGCTCAAAATCTGTCTCAGACCAGACGGGAAACTCCTCCAACAAAGCTAACAGGTAGGGACGCCTGGCGTCCGCTGATAATCCCTCAAGTGAGCTTAAAATAAGTTCCTGTACCGCCTGTTGTCGCTCTCCTTCCGGCAAGCCGACCCATTGTGGGAACACTTGCCTGAGATAAAGGCTCATGGCAGCTGCCCATGATGTTTCTTTTGTGTAGGTGATCAAAACAGGAGTCGAGCGGTTAAATGAAAGCCGTAATCTTGGTCAGAAATCTCCACACGCCTTCGTATTTCATCATCAATTTTCAACTGGTAACCGGCCTCAAATCGAAGTTCAAAATTGCGATGTAAATTCATGCGCAAGCCCCCACCCACAGATTGCATGGTCACATGCGGATCTTGATCCGTCACTTGAGGCTTATTGATGGATGTCTCACCATGGTCAAAAAAGGCATAGACCTGCAACCCGTCCACTCTGTTTTTGCCCAATGGGCTTGACCGCCGAAAAACTGGTGAGCGCAACTCCGTTCGGATGAAATAACCCGTATCACCAATCGCATAACGCTCGTCATAACCGCGCACGGTGGCGTAACCGCCTACACCGAACATTTCGCTATAGGTCAACCGTTGCGGCGTGTACTGGTAAACCCCATGCGCCGCCAGCGAAAAACCGGCCGGTAGTTTGAATACCCGCTCCGCTTCCAGTTGCCCATAGACATAATCCGCAGAGCTCCCCCCCCGAGCAGCATCATAATCCCCATCCGTGTTGCGATGAACCAATCCCCCCGGACTGTACCACGCTTCAACGCCCAGGGTGGTCTGGCCCAGCGAATCAGGCAGTACACCTCGATAGCCAAAAGCAAACTGACCCACACCTATTGGCGTCGAAGGCAAGGGGGCGCTGGAGAAGAGCAGCGAACTGTCCAACCTGCGAAAATCGAACCCAACACTTAACTCGTGGCGATAATTACCCAACTTGGGCATGGATGCATTATATCGGGCAGAAAGCTGGTAATAGCTGCCTTTCGAATAAATCGCTGGACTTCCCAACGCCGCCCAATCCGGTTCAAACGAGGCATAACATCCCAGCAAACTAAGCCTGTGCCCCCAAGGCAGGGAAACCAAGTACGTCAAGACATGTGATTCAAAAAGATCAAGCTCAACATCAGTGGTGTAACGATAGTCCAAGCTGTGATCCAGCAAGAAGGGGTAAGCCCAAGTGATCCCCGCATTCAGCCGGTCCTTTCCCAAAGCTTTGGTTCCATAATTGTCATACCCTAAATAAGGTCGCAGGGGAAAACGATCACGCACCTCCACCTGCACATCGGCGTAACCCAGATTCCCCTGGGTGAGTTTGTTCGTCACTTCCAGAAAATCCGAGGCCGCACTGAGTTTCAGCGTCACATCCCTAAAATCCGGCTGCTGGCTTAGGCGCTCGAGGCGCTCCACTAGTTGTGGATAACTCAAATTTTCCCCCTCCCGTAGACCCAGCCGCCGCAAAATGAACTGGTCACTATACCATTTCTTGCCCTCGTTCTTGACCGTAACCTTGCCCACCTTGCCTAGCACCACGGCCATTTGCACCGTGCCATTAACGATGCGTTGATCATCCGGATAATACACATCCACCACCCGGTAACCCTTGCTGGCACAGTATTTAATCACTTTGACCTGCAGCTCCCTCAGGCTGGTTTCGGAAAGCTCTTTGTTCAAGTACGGGGTTATCAAAGATCGGAATTCATTGTTATCCAAAAAGGCCGGCCCACGAATCTGAAGTCCGGTGACATTACTGACCCCCAACCGATTGATCATTTGCGGATCCGGAACAATCACCAGACCGCGAAGACTTGCCACGATGGACGGTTCCTGGGTGGTCTGCCCACAGGCCATCATGACGCCGGCCATTAACAAAGCCGCAATGTGGATCATCATTTTCCGCATGGCTGTTGGTCCCTTTCCTGTTTAATTATTTTCCATCGGTTCTGCCAAGTTATGCCATCTTTTACTTTAGCGGCCCGGTTTAAGGCTTCTTATTGGTCTGCCTGCGCGGCTCCTTGACGGTTTTCTTTTCACGGCTTTTCTCAGGCCTCGGCTGCTCCGCCGCCAATTGTTCCTGGGCCAACACCCATGAACTACGCGTGGTAATGCCAGGCGGTGGTTGAACATTGGGATCGGAATCAATGGCCAACAAGGGCGGTTTGATTGGAAGTACCAGTCTGGGTGCCCCAAACATTGCGATGTTCTCCACCACTTTGCCACCCGTAAATGCTTTTATATTGTAATCGTATACTTTTGTCCCAGATAAGATGAGGTAATGACCCTGAAACATTCCAGCAGCAAAGTTTTGAGCAGCATTTATGATATTATTCTCCAAGTTCAAGCGTATAGAATATTCGACAAGATAATTGTCACTGAACACCACCAAATTATTGACAGTCATAGGTTCATTTTGAGATATCATTCCTCCATTCACATTCTTATAATATGCTTTTAGAATTAAAGTATGCTGTTCGCCATCCACTTTATTAAGATGTAAATTTCCCCCATTCGCCACCAACATAGTGTCCTTCCCCAACCTCACCACCCCCTTGTAGGTCTGATCCCCCGTCGTGCTCACCGCTCCCCCGTTCAACGTCGCCCCCTTCCCCACCGCCAGCGACGTCAGCTTCGTCACCCCCCCCACCGCGCCCCCCAGCGTCGCCGCCCCGTCCACCGTCAGCGCATAGCCCCCGTCCACCGTCGAGTTCAATGCCACCGAAGCCCCCCTCAACGTCGTGTCCGCCCCCAAGCTCACCGCCCCCGCGTACGTCTGGCTGCCGTCCTGCCCGTTGCCCGCCGCCGTCGTCACCAACCCCCCATGCAACTGGATCGTCCCATCATTGGCCACCACCCGGTTCGCCCCCACCGTCCCGTTCACCCGCAGCGTCCCCGCCGCATCGCTCGTCAGCACCTTCACCCCGCTCACGTTCCCCCCCAACGTCGTCGTCCCGCTCCCCGCCAGCGTCAAATCGTTATTGTTCCCCGCCACCGTCGAGTTCAACGCCAGGTTCACCCCGCTCAACGTCGTGTCCCCTTCCAGCGTCACCGGATTGTTTAATGTCAAACTCCCCGCAACGCTCACCTGGCCCTGCACCCGGGCAACCCCCTGGTTCTCCGTCGTCAGATTCCGCAAATTGCTGTATGTCCCCCCGTTCAAAACATTCCCGTTAATCACCTGTCCCCCGCTAAATCCCAACGTCAGATTGTAATTGTTCCCCGCCACCGTCGAATTGAACGCCAGGTTTGCCCCCCTCAACGTCGTGTCCGCCCCCAGGCTCACCGCCCCCTTGTAGGTCTGATCCCCCGTCGTGCTCACCGCTCCCCCGTTCAACGTCGCCCCCTTCTCCAACGTCAGCGACGTCAGCTTCGTCACACCCCCCACCGCGCCCCCCAGCGTCGCCGCCCCGTCCACCGTCAGCGCATAGCCCCCGTCCACCGTCGAGCTCAATGCCACCGAAGCCCCCCTCAACGTCGTGTCGGCACCCAGATTGACTGCTCCGTCCAAGGTTAACTTGCCATCGAGACTGATGCTGTTCTTAAGATTGATAGTTGGAGCTTTCAAAGTCAGTTCGCCCCCTTTGAAAGTCGGGTTGACAAGCGGACTCACCAGAATGCCACTTGAAGCGTCAAACGTGGCAGTACCGGCCTTGGCTTGGCCTGAGACGTCCACCACCACAGAGCTTCCCGACAGTTCAACCTCTTTGGCAGAGACCACCACTTTACCGCCCTGACCGTCCGCTCCGCTGCCGGCGGCATTCAAACCTCCTGAATTGACCACCTTTCCATCTGTAGCACGCAAATAAATCTCGCCGCCTTCGTTAACCAGTTTCGTGGCCCGGATCGCACCTCCGTTATTAATTGCCAAGCCCAGGACGTTTCCCCCTGCGGCTTTAAGTTCGGCAATGGCGGCATTGATCTGTCCTTGATTATCCACTCCAGTTTTCGCGGAAGTTTCATCCACGCCCGTGACCACACTGATGCGCTCGGAATCGGCGGCCCGCAACTCGATCCGGCTGCCCGTCGCCAGACGCGCACCATTTTTCGCGGTGATGTTACCGCTGTTTTCCACCCGGTGGGAGAAAAGCACCACTTCGTCGGCCATGATGGAGCCCTGCACTTTTATTCCCTTATCGTTTTCTGGGGTGGGAGCCTGCCCGAAGATCAGCGTGGAACTCCCGGCCTGGAAATCAGCATCCGCAACGTTAAGCGTTGATCCATAAAAGGCACCCGCGTTGATCGCGCCTCCCGGCCCAACCACAATGCCATTGCGATTAATCAGATAGATATGACCGGCCACGGTTGCCCCGTCAGCGGCCAGTACCGATTTCAACGCCCCATTGATCAACGAAACCTGCGCCCCGCTGACGCGATTGAGGACGGCCGCATCTTGCTGCAAGACCTTGAAGAGCACCGAATAGTCAGCGCCAATACTGAATGAATCCCAATTGTAAATCGAGCGCACCGTACCCGGCGTCACGGTCATCGATTTGCCGTCAGGCGCTGTCTGGATGGTAGGATCTCCAGGGGTCCCAGGAACAGGTAACGGAGGCGTTTGCGCGTGGGAGGTCAAAGCGAGGCTGGCCAGGAGGTAAACCGACACAAGTCCACCACTCCGCATTGCTTTCATGATGTTGTGTATTTACGGGTTTATCTTGAATAGAATGCTCATCGAGAGGGGGGTGTTAATCAAAACCTTTTTTTTCACATAGCGTGTATCTGCCCGCGCGTGCGTCAGACCGACCCACGAATATTTTTGTTGTGGCGCAGGAAAACAGAACAGAGGGAAATTACTGATTTAATCGAAACCAAATAAAGAAGCTGCCATCCAGCGTCACGACGCGAGGACCGAATGAATACTAAACCGTTTGTTTTTAAAGGGCGAATGATTGGCCCGTTTACTTTCCCATTGTGACTTTGAAAGTGGAGAGTGCCTTCCCGGGGAGGGCACATACCTTCTGCCAACTAACCACTGTGTGGTTCGCTCACCAGCTTCTCCAGAAAATGGCAGATTACAGCCAGTATGGCCGGTTGATTCTCCGTGCAGCTGGTTCCGGCTCCCCGGGCTAGGGGAGTATTTTATTTCTTCAATGCGGCTTCGATGGCCTGGGTCACCTTTTCGCCGTCGGGTTCATCGCCAGACTCAAAGCGCGCCAGGATCCGGCCATCGCGTCCGAGGAGGAATTTGTTGAAGTTCCATTTGATGGGGCCGGGGAAGGGGGAAGTCTTGCCGGTCAGCCAGGCATACAGCGGATGTTGGCCGGGGCCGGGTTTGACCTGAATTTTGTCAAACAAGGGAAAGGTGACGTCATATTTCGTGGTGCAGAATTGTTTGATTTCGGCGGGCGTGCCCGGCTCCTGGCCGCCGAAGTCGTTGCTCGGAAAGCCGAGAACCACCAGGCCGCGGTCTTTGTATTTGCGATAGGTGGCCTCCAGGGGTTTGTATTGCCGGGTATAGCCGCAGCGGGAGGCCACATTGACGATCAGCAGCACCTTGCCTTCGTAGGCCTTCAAGCTGGTTTCTTTGCCCTCAATATCTTTGAGGGGAATATCGTAGGGCGCGGCGGCCAGGGCCAGGTGGGCGCCCAGCAAGGCCATCGTTGCGCTGAGAAGCCATATTTTCATCGCTGCAAGCTAGCCCCGTTTCTGCAAGCGTCAACTGGCAATCGCCCGCCGCCGCCCGGGCGTGCAGGCGATTTCCGCCGCCAGGCGGGGCCGCCGGCATTGACAAGCGGAGGAGGCTTGCGCACCTTGATAAGGTGTATAGTGAATCGTTGACACCGCAGGCCGGCGCGCCGGGGGCCGCATCGCCTTTGCCCGGGGGGCGCCACTGGTTCTGCATCAAGGCCAAACCCAAGCATGAGCACATCGCGGCCGCGCACCTGCATTTGTGCCCGGAGGCGGAGGTGTTCTTTCCGCGCATCCGGTTTCAACGGCCGTTCAAGGGCAAAAAGATTCAGGTCACCGAGCCGTTGTTTCCGGGTTATCTGTTTGCCCGGTTTGAGCTGTCGCGGCATTTGCTGCAAGTGCGGTACGCCGCCGGCGTGCAAACCATTGTGCATTTCGGCACGCACATCCCCATGGTGCCCGATGAAACCATGGCGTCCTTGATGGCCGAGTTCGGGGCCGAGGAGGTGCGCGAAGTCAACGCCGAGCCGGAAGCGGGGGACACGGTGGAAATTGTGATGGGCGCTTTCGCGGGGTTGAAAGGGTTGGTGACGCGGGTCATTCCCGCCCGGCAGCGCGTGGCGGTGCTGCTGGAGTTTCTGGGACGGCAGTTGACCGTGGAAATCCCCGTGGAATTGTTGCTCAAAAAGCGCCCGCCCCGGCATTTGGTGGCCGGCCGTTTTAACGCATGAAAAGCACACGTTACGGGCGGGCGGCATGGCTGGGCGCGTGGCTGGCGGGGATGCTCTCGCTCCCGGCAGCGACGTTCACCGTCACGCATACCAACGACAGCGGCCCGGGGTCCCTGCGTCAAGCCATGACGGACGCCAACAACCAGCCTGGCCCGCACCAGATTGGGTTTGCCATTCCAGGCGCAGGGCCGCATCGCCTGGCGCCGCTCAGCCCGCTGCCGCAAATCAATGAAACCCTGACGCTGGATGGCACCACGCAACCCGGTTACACCGGGCAGCCCCTCATTGTGCTGGACGGGGTGCAGGCCGGCAACGCCTACGGCCTGCTTGTGCTGGCGGATGATTGCGTAATCCGCGGGCTGGTGATCCACCGCTTCAGCCGCGACGGCATACGGCTGGAAAATGTCTCCCGCTGTGTGATTCAGGGAAATTATATCGGCACGGATGCCACGGGCACGGTGGCCGCCGGCATGGGGGAAAATGGCATCGGGATCTCGGGCGGCAGCGGCCATCTCATCGGCGGTTTGACGCCCGCAGAGCGCAACCTCATTTCCGCCTGCACGGAAAACGGGATCATCCTCTCCGGGGCGGTGGGCGGACGGCATCGCCTCCGGGGCAATTATATTGGCACAGACGTGACGGGCATGGCGGCGCTGGGCAACAGGCAGTCCGGGGTGGTCCTGGCAGCTTCCACGCAAAATGAAATCGGCGGCCTGGAGGCAGGCGCGGGCAACCTGATCTCCGGCAATCAACAAAGCGGTGTGTACCTGCTCGGCCCCGGAGCCGATGCCAACCTCCTGTGGGGCAACCGCATCGGCGTCAATGCCACCGGCACGGCCAGGCTGCCCAACCGGCAGGATGGCGTGACGCTGTTTCAGGCGGCGGGCAATGTCCTTGGCGATTGCCGGCCGGCGGGCGCCAACCTTATCGCAGGCAACCAGGAGGCCGGCATCTACGTGGGCGGCAGTGGCAGCGTGAGCAATGTGATCACCGGCAACCGCATCGGCGTCAATGCCGCGGGCACGGCGGCCCTCAGCAACCAATGGGGTGTGGCCATCGAAAACGCGCCCCGCAACATCATTGGCGGCAGCACCCCCGGCGCGGGCAATCTCATCTCCGGCAATCTGGTGGCGGGCATCACCGTCCAAGGGTTGACGGCGGCGCAAAACCGGGTGGAGGGCAATCTCATTGGCACCGATGCCACCGGCCGCAGCGCGGTGCCCAACAATGGCCCGGGCATTTTCCTGAACGCGCCCTCCAACTCCATCGGCGGCGCCCGGCTCGGCGCGGGCAATGTCATCAGCGGCAATCAGACGGTGGGCATCTCGCTGATCAATCCCTTGAGTGCGGGCAATGTGATCCAGGGCAATTTCATCGGCCTGGCGGTGGACGGCCTCACCCCGCTGGGCAACCAGTTTCATGGCATCGAAATTCAACTGGACGCCAGTTACAACCGCATCGGCGGCACCGGCCCGGGCGAGGGCAACCGCATCGGCTACGCCCGGATGGCCGATTACGACGGCGTGCGCATCCATGATTACGGCGTGGGCAACGTCATCCGCGGCAACGCCATCTTTGGCCAGTCTGGTCTGCCCATTGATTTGGGGCCAAACGGGCCGACGCCCAACGATGCCGGCGATGGCGATGACGGCCCCAATCTCCTGCAAAATTACCCCGTCCTCACCCTCGCCACCGGACGATTTGCCCTGGTCCTCAGCGGGCAACTGGCCTCGCGCCCCGGGCAGAGTTACACCCTGGACTTTTATCTCACCACCGCCTCCAACCAGTTCTGGCTGGGCGAGGCGTCCGTCGTCACCGATGCCGCCGGCCTGGCGCCGTTCACAGTGAGATTCACCAACACCTGGGCCGCCACGGGCACCGTGTCCGCCACCGCCACCGATGCCGCCGGCAACACCTCGGAATACTCGCCGGGCATCACCCTGGCCGCGCCGCCCTGGGTGGACAGCGACGGCGACGGCCTGCCAGATGATTATGAGCTGGCGTTTGGCTTGAATCCACTCAGCGCGGCTGATGCGTTGCAGGACGCCGACGGCGATGGCGCCTCCAACCGGCAGGAATTCCTTGCGGGCACGCATCCCCGCCGGGCCGCCAGCGGCGTGCGCTTTACGGCGCTGTATGCCAGCCCCTGCGGCGGGAGGATCCTGGAATGGAGCAGCGGAAACAATGGGCTGTGGGTGCTGGAAGGCGCGGCCCAGGTCAATGGCCCCTGGCAGACGCTGCTCCCTGCGGCGCCGGCCCTGGGACTGCCCATGCGGTGGGTGGACACCGCTCCCAGCGAGCGCCGCTTCTTCCGCCTGCGCCTGCCTTGAACGTCGGAGTCCCGGGCAATCAATCTCCCAGGCTTATTCCCAAATCGCGGGCGGTTTGCACCAGTTCACCCCGAGGATCTATCGTGCGCAGCCGGCCAATGGCCTCACGAATGGGCACCGCCACCACCTCCGGCGGCCGCAGCGCCGCCATGTAGCCGTATTTCTCTTCTGCTATCAGCCGCACCGCCATGGCGCCAAATTGCGTGCAAATCATCCGGTCAAACGTCGTGGGCCCCCCGCCGCGCTGCAAGTGGCCCAACACGCACACGCGGGTTTCCTTGCCACTCCGCCGCTGAATCTCCTCCGCCACCACCGCGCCAATGCCGCCCAGCCGCGCCTCGCGATTGCTCTCCTGCGGGCCCGCGGTGACAAAGTCGCCGCCCTTGGGCCGCGCCCCCTCGGCCACCACCACCAGGGTGAAATGTTTCCCGCGCGCCTCGCGCTCGGCAATCTTGGCGCAGATGCTCTCGTAGGTGAACGGGATTTCCGGAATCAAAATCACATCCCCGCCGCCGGCAATGCCCGCATGCATGGCGATCCAGCCTGCATACCGGCCCATGACCTCGAGCACCAGCACGCGGTTGTGGCTTTCCGCGGTGGTGTGCAGCCGGTCCAGCGCATCGGTGGCGCACGCCACCGCGCTGTCGAACCCGAACGTGAACGCCGTGGCCTCCAAATCATTATCTATCGTCTTGGGCACGCCCACCAGCGGCACCCCCGCCTCGAAAAGCTGCTGCGCTATGGTCAGCGTGCCGTCGCCCCCCACCACCACCAGCGCCCGCAAACCCAGCGCCCGGATGTTCTCCTGAGTGCGGGCCAGCACGGCCTCCGGAATGCGGTGCGTCTGGCCGTGGCCGGTCTTCACGGCAAACCGCCCCTTGTTGGTGGTCCCCAGGATGGTCCCGCCCCGCAGCAGCAGGCCGTCCATGTCCTTGTAGTTGAGGAGGCGATAATCGTTGTCCAGCAGGCCCTCAAAACCGTTGCGAAATCCCAGCGTCTCCCAACCGCGGGTGGTGGCCGATTTGCCCACCGCCCGGATGACCGCATTCAAGCCGGGACAATCACCCCCGCCCGTCAAAATGCCGATGCGCACGCTCATGGTTTAATCCTCCTTACTTTCTCCGCTCCGCCGGCCCCGGGCCTGGCACCGTCACCGGCACGGGCACCGGCTCCGGCTGGCGCACGGCCAGCAGCAGCCAGACACACAGCACCAGCGCCACGCCAAACGAAGCCAGGCTCACATAAAACACCGTCACCGGCGGCTCAAACCGCAGCTCCACCCGGTGTTTGCCCGCAGGCACAAACACGCCCTGCATCAAAAAATTGGCCCGCACCAGCTCCGCCGGCTGGCCGTCCACCCGCACCTTCCACGCCGGATGATGCTTGTTGTTGATGAGCAACACCGCCGGTTGCGGGCACTCCGTTTCCACCGTGTAGGCCTTGGGCGCGTAACTCACCCACTCCACCTTGCCCGTGGCTCCGCCCTCGGCCGCCGGCTGAACCCCGGCCGGCGCCGACTCCACCAGCACCCGCTGCCACGGATCAAAATTCAAGTCGGCCAGCAGCTTCAACGCCTCCCGTCCGTCCGGCACCACCTGCCATTGCGGATACAATTTGGCCCGCGGCAGCGCCCCCGTGAATTCAATCAGCGCAAACGGCCCGTTGGTGGTAATCTCGGTGGTCAAATCACTAAACTGCCGCGCCTCATTTTTCTTGGGCACCACGTTGAAGGCCGTATGCAGGCGGAACCGGCGCTTTTGGGGATCCACCATTTGATTGAGCAAATCCGGCAAATTCCCGGCCATCCCCAACAGGTAACGGGTATTGGTCAGCTCCCACATCCGCCCCAGCAGCGCCAGATTCGTCCCCTCAAACGCCTCCCGGTACATCACATTCTCCACCGCCCGGCGCGGCTCCTGCACAATGTCGAGGGTCTGGATGTTGAAATAGGGGAATTGGTGTTGCGCCCACTCCACCTGATACACCTGCTGCAACAGCCCCATCGCTTCGCTCACGCGGAAGGGCAGAATCTTCACCCGATGCTCATGCGGTTTGTCGCGCAAAATGTCCAGCACGGGATGAGATGCCAGGCGCTCCTTGTAATTGTAGTAAATGACCCACGGCGCATTGGCCCGCGCCATGTCGGCCACCAGCACCGCCAGCGCCAACCCAAACGCCCACCCGGCCCGCGGCCCGCTCAGCGCCCGGCTCATCACCAGCACCGCCAGCCCGCCGGCCAGCCCCAAAAACAACAAGTACCAGCCAATCTCGCCCAGGCTGGAGCTGAAAACCTGCGCGGCCGTCTGCGCGTCAAAACCGGAACGGGTCAGCCACTCCAATTTTTCCTTGCGGCCGGCGGCAAACATCAAAAAGCCCACCCCACTAATCCCCAGCGCCGCCGCCAGGCCCCAGCAAAAGCGCTTCTCAAACCCCCGCTCATTCCGCCACCACTGCGCCACCTGCCCGGTCAGGCTGCTCCGGCCCGCCGCCGCCCGCGCCAGGTAGGCCCGCCACACCCCCACCAGCCCCAGCGTGAACAGCACAATCACACTTAGGTGAAACGGATGCGTGAACTTGATGGGATTGCGAATGGTCGAGAAATACGGCAGCGCGTAGATGAGCCGGTAAAACGGCGCATGCCGCCCCCACGCCAGCAGAATCGAAATCAGCGCCGCCACCGCCCAAAACAAAACGATCTTGCGCTCCCGTGGCTCAAACACGCTCTTCTCCCCCCGCAGGGCCTGCGCCAGCGCCCACACCGCCACCAACACCACCAACACCCCAGCATACTCGCCCGCCCCGGAGTACCGCGGCCACCCCTGCCGATGCTCCTCCCACCCGGGCGTCTGCCCCACCGTGCCCCAATACGCGCCCCCGTCGGGCGTGTCCATGCGATAGCCATACAGGCCCGGGATGAGTATGCGCAAAGTCTCCGCCTTGGGCAGGCTCCATTGGGTGGCCTCGTCCCAGCGACGCTCCACGCTTTCCCGCGTTTGCTCCATGCCGGCCACGCCCTTGATTTGCGTGCCAATCAGCGTGGAAAGCGTGTGCGCCGCCATGATCGCCGCGCACACCGCCAGCAAACCCACCCGCAACAGCCCGCGCCCCGCCCCGGCCAGTGGCTTGGGCGCGTCAATGATGGCGAGGAAAAATGCGAATGCCGCAAGGTACAGGCTGAAAATCGCCCCCACGTCGTAGCTCTCCATCAACCCCACCCCGATGGTGAAGCCGGCCAGCACCGTCTTGATGAGCCAGTGCCGCCGCTCCGGCCCCCACAGCGCCGCCAGGCCCAGCAACAACACCCCCAAGGTGAGCGGGCGCGCCGCCAGCCCCCAGCAGGCGTAGCTGAAAAAGTTGGCGTTGAGCGCCGCCGCCAGCCCCGCCAGGGCCATGACGCCGCCATTGCCCCCCAGCCGCCGCGCAAAAAACGCCCCGCACAAACCGGCAAACAAAATCGCCAGCGGCGCATACCATTTCAAATGGCCTACCGGACCGAAGGCGTAAAGAATGAAAGAAGTAAATGTGGGCGAAGCACTGGGTTGCTGCCCCCCCACCCAGTACAAATCATTCCACACTCCAAAGAAAATGCCCGGCATCTCCACAAACCGGGCGCTCATGCCGCCCAGCGGGCCGTCATTGGAAAACATCACCTGATCGGACGTGAAGCTGCGCGCAAAAATCAACAGCACCACCAGCAAGACGCACCCCCCCGCCAGCCCCCATCCCCCCCACCGGCCGCCTGCGCCCAAAGACTCTGTTGCTGCATTGCCTGGCTTTGCCATAAGTCGCGTCACTCTAGGCCGCCCCGCCCCCCAAAGCAATCTTGGAAAAGCCCCTTCAAGGCTTCACCCCCGGATTTACCGTGAAACACACCCCCGGTGCATCTGCTGCGACACTGGATTTCCGCGTCCTGGGCCGAGGGCCATCTTCCAGAGCAAAAAAAACTCTCCCTCTTCGGGGATAAGAAACTTGGAGCCGGGACAGATGCCACATGGGATGCAAGATCTTATTTGGACCATTTCATTGCCGCATGGTTGACATATTTCATGTAATAATGGTACGCACACCCTGTGAGTGTTACAGCGAAACCCAGGCAGGTTATGCGGGCAAAGCCCCAAGAAACCTGCCCCCTTTGCCATCAGTGTGGGGAGAATTTGTATCAAAACCTGCATGACCGTTTGTTTGGCGCTGCTGGCCAATGGTGCCTTTCCCAATGTCCAAATGCCCAGTGCGGTCTGATTTGGATGAACCCCATGCCCCTGGATGAGGACTTGCACCTCGCTTATGAAACGTACTTCACTCACGAGTCAAGCCAGGAAAGCACAGCACGAAAAATATGCCTGGCCATGTACCATGCCTTTAATTCCATCGCTGGCATCTTTACCGGGCTGACCCAGTACAAGCAAAAAATGCAGTGCCTCTATCTGGAAAATGTTTCCCCCGGCAGTCTCCTTGATGTGGGATGCGGTGATGGGCGGTTTCTAAACGAGATGAAACCGCGCGGATGGCAGGTCCAAGGGGTAGAAATCGACCCGCAAGCAGTCAAAATTGCCAGGGAAAAATACAAACTTGAAGTGCATTTGGGGGACCTGAAGCAGGCGAACTTTTCCAACGATTCATTCGATGCCATTACTTTGCGTCATGTTGTCGAACACCTCCCCCATCCAGTGGACACCCTGCGAGAATGCAGGCGCATTCTAAAGCCGGGGGGACATTTGGTTGTGGTAACGCCAAATACAAAAAGCTGGGGCCATTCCTTGTTCAAGCAACATTGGCTTGGCTTGGACCAGCCTCGTCACCTGATGATTTTCTCTCCCGCATCCATGGCCTTGTGTGCAAAGCAGGCGGGCTTTGAAAAGATTCAGATCGTTACCTCCCCCGCCAATGCTGAGACCGTCTTCTCAGTCAGTTTTTCGCTGCTTCTTCGGCACACCCATGATATGGACCTTGGCAGGCCACCAGAAATTAGTCGAGCAATCAAGGCGGTTTTCTACCAGCATTGGGAGTCCCTGAAACTTAGGAAAAACCCCAAAATAGGTGAAGAATTGGTGATGCTGGCAACCAAATATTAAAACATTTAATGATCCGTATTTGCGGCATAGTGGTGACCTTCCACCCTTCCTCTCTCCTCACGGACCAGCTTTCCCTGCTGAACCAACAGTTGGCTGAAGTATTAGTTGTGGACAACGGCACCTTCGCCTCCTGGCCCCCGAGCCTGCAAGCTGCCCTCCAAAAGCCCGGCATCACGCTGTTGGCCAATCCGGAAAACCGGGGGATCGCTGCGGCTTTCAACCAGGGATTGCAATACGCCTTGAACAACGGGTTTGCCTGGGCGGCCACATTTGACCAGGACAGCCGCCCTCCACCGCATTATTTTGCGGGACTGTGGGAAGCCCACCAAATGTGTCCCTTCCGCCATCAGGTGGCGCTCATCGCCCCCCGCTACTGGCTCAAAGAAACCTCCCCGCCCGCACCTGCATCGCCGGCGTCAGCCGCATGGCGGAAAATTCCCGTCGCCATGGCCTCCGGCAACCTCGTGAACTTGCAGGCCGCTCAGGCCGTGGGCTGGATGGACGAATCTTTTTTCATTGATTACGTGGATTTTGATTTTTGTCTGCGTTTGCGCCGGCAGGGCTGGCAGATCATGGAAGCGCGCAACGTCTGGCTGCCGCACCGCCTGGGTTCCCGCCAATCCCACCGCTGGCTGGGCCTGCAGTTCAGCCTCGTCGCCCACTCGCCCCTCCGCCGCTATTACAATGCCCGCAACCGCATCGTCACCTATCGCCGCCACGCCCGGCGATTTCCCGGCTGGTTCATCCATGATGCGGCCTGGTGGCTCCTGGAAACCGCCAAAATCCTGCTGTTTGAACCCCACAAAGCCGCCAAACTCCACGCCATGGGCAGAGGCGTGAAAGATGGCTGGCTGGGGCGCATGGGACCCGCTCCGCCGGCTCTGGCGAACAAATGGACTCAACTTTCCTCTGCCCGTACCACGTAGCCCAGAGCTTTCTATGGCTGATTCTTCACACCATTCCTCCCTGCCACCGGTCGGCGTGGTCATCGTCAATTGGAACCTCAAGGAAACCCTGCGCGCCACCCTCGAATCCTGCCTGCAAATAGACTATCCCCAATTCCAAATCGTGGTGGTGGACAACGGCTCCACCGACGGCGCGCCCGACATGGTCCGACGGGATTTTCCCCGCGTCCATCTCATCGCCAATCCCACCGGCATGGGCTATGCCCATGCCACCAGCCAGGGCATGGCCTGGCTCGTGCAACAAGGGGCCCGTTACCTGTTCAGCACCAGCAACGATGTCCTCTTCGACCGCGCCATCCTGCGCGAAATGGTCGCCTTCCTCGAGCGCCATCCCGAGGTGGGCCTCGTCGGCTCCAAGGTGTATTTCCACGATCGGCCCCACATCCTCTGGCATGCCGGCGGCCACATCGGCTGGCATGGACACTCCCGCCACTTCGGCTGGGAGCGCCGCGATCATCCCCGCTATGACCAGCCCCGCGAATGTGTCTTCGTCACCGGTTGCGGCTACATGGTGCGGGCGGAGCTGGCCCAAAAACTGGGGTATTTGAAAAGCGACCTGGTTTTTTATTCCGAGGATTCCGACTTCTGCCTGCGCATCCAAAAGGCGGGCTACCGCGTCATGTACCTGCCCACCGCCAAGCTGTGGCACAAAACCTCCACCACTCTCGCCAAAAACCGCGGCCTCCAACTGCGCTACAGCACCCGCAACAACCTCTACGTGCTCCACACCCATCGCGTGGGGCTGCCTTACCCTTTGACCCTCTGGCTCCACCTTGGCGCAGTCCTGCCTCTCAAAATGCTCTTCTTCCTGCTGCTGGGCCAGCCCGCCAATGCGGCCGGCATCTGGCGGGGCATCCGCGATTGGCATCAGGGTAAATACGGCATGATTCAGGAATGACACTGCCTGCCCTCCTATCGCTGCGCGGTAGCCATCACAACCCTCAGCCGAAAACCACCCCCACTGGTCTTGCTTGTTAAGATATTCGCCAGTAAAGCGCCACACACGGATAAGCTGTTTCCCCACATATATCATATACCCTAATTCGACTTATTATTATTTTGAATACTAAAAAAATGCTTGCCCGAAGCAACCTTAGGTCTTATGATAACTCAGTTAATTAGGCCAATTATGAGAACAAACCCCGCTGTCAAAGGAGTGTGGGCACTATATGCGGCCCTCATTTTAACCACTGCATGCAACACGCTGGCAAGCGATTGCACACCCGTACCCTTGGGAATGAAAAGCTGGTGGCGAGCTGAAGACAACCCCAACGATGCCGCCTCGACTAATCATGGAACCTTATTGGGTACGGCCGGATATACTCAAGGCATCGTGGGCAAGGCATTTGAACTGGGTGGTGGCAATGATTCGATTGACATACCTCGTTCGCCATCACTGTATCTAAACAGCTTCACTATTGAAGGCTGGATTTTCCCCAGAAACGTTGTAACCCAGCAGGCCCTGGTTGAGTTCTCACAACCATCCCAATACGGGCTCCACTTCTGGATCAACCTCAATGGGTATTCAGAAGTTCCCGGAATGCTTTATGCCAATCTAAGAACCCGGCATGGCGAGGATAGGTTGATTTACAGCCCACCGAACATCCTGCGATCAAACCAATGGTCTCATGTGGCGCTGACTTTTGACATCACATCAGGCAGTGCAGTCATTTATCATAACGGGGTGGTGGTGGCGCAGAGCACTCTAGATACTTCCGAGGCATGGACCGCTCTGCCACTTCATCTGGGCTCTCGCCATGGATACTATGGATTCAATGGCAAGATGGACGAGTTCTCCATCTATGACCGTCCCCTGAGCGCTGATGAAGTCAGAGCCATTTATTTGGCGGGAGCTGACGGCAAGTGTTTTACGCCCTCGCCGCCTCGAATCCTGGCAACAACCACCAATTTAATCAGGTTTATTGGCGATAATATCGTTCTCAATGCCACCGTTGTCGGCACTCTCCCCATAACTCTACAATGGCAATTCAATGGTACTAACTTGCCAGGCGCAACGAATCTCTTTTTAAACCTGGACAACCTGAAACCGGAGGACCAGGGGGTTTATTCACTTTGGGCTGCAAATCAGTACGGAGTCACCTCTGCAATTATCGCAAACCTCACTGTGACCCGACCCACTTGCGCGCGCGTGCAAGAAAACCTCGTGGCATGGTGGGCGGCCGAAGGAAACGCCGAAGACGCACTCGGGAAACACCACGGTAGCCTGTCTAATGGCGTTTATTACACTAATGGAATAGTTGGCCAGGCTTTTGGCTTTGCCGGCGGGTCCTCAATGGTGACGATTCCTGCTGCGCCGGAATTAAACGTGCGAAACCTTACCATTGAAGGATGGATTAATCCCGACGAGACCATTACTCAACAAGCACTTTTTGAATTCTCGAGCCCCTACAATTACGGACTCCATATCTGGATCAACATGAACGGCTCATGGGATGTGCCGGGAATGCTGTACGCCAATCTTAAAAACTCTTATTTGATCGACCGCATTTTAACAAGCCCCGCCGGAGCGATAAAATCGAACCAGTGGTCTCACATCGCTTTAACTTACGAGGAGTCAAGTGGAATAGCAAAGCTCTATATAAACGGCGAAGTCGTGAACAGCTCCTTCATCGGGACTGAGCCACCACGCACCAGTCTGCCGATTTATTTGGGATCAAGGCAAGGTTTTTATGGTTTTAAGGGTAAAATGGACGAATTCGCTTTGTACAATCGTGCCTTAACTGATGAGGAGGTGCGCCGCATTTACCTGGCGGGCAGCCTGGGCAAATGCCCGCCGGAAATCCCACCTTCCATTGCGGGCACCAATCAGCAAGTTACCGTGGCCCTGCGTAATCCGCTGCGCCTGACTGCCACTGTGCTGGGCAACCGCCCAATGAGTTTTTGGTGGCAGCTCAATGGCACCAACCTGACGACCGAACCCACCTCCGCCGAATTATTCATCTCCGCCGCAGCCCTGACCGATTCGGGCAGCTATAGTCTGGTGGCCAGCAATGCCTTTGGCGTGACCACCGCCTTGGTGGCGCAGGTCACTGTGCAGCCATCACCCCCCACCATCGCAGTACAGCCGCGATCCTCCACAGTCCTGGTGGGGCAAAGTGTTACGCTGCTCCTCAGGGCCTCAGGCTCGCCGCCGATGGCGTTCCAGTGGTACTTCAATGGCGCACCCTTGGCGGGAGCCACCCGTGACATGCTGACATTGAGCGCCGTCACCTTGGCGCAGGCGGGCGCTTATCAGGTGGTGGTGACCAACGAATTTGGGGCCGCCACCAGCACGGTGGCCACACTCACTGTCCAGTTGCCCCCCCCCAAGTTCATCGTGAGCAACGCCTTGACCATGGCTGGCTCAATACTCACAGTGCCCATCGTCCTCGCGGCGAACGGAACGGAAAACGCCATGCAGTTCAGCCTCACCGTCAGCACCAGCCGCCTCCAGTTGCTGCGGGTGGAGCCGGGGCCTTCCCTCACCAATGCCACCTTCCTGACCAATCTCAGCCTCTTGTCCCAGGGCCGCATCGGCGTAGCCATCAGCCTGCCTTCCGGCGCGACCATGCCCGTCGGCACCCAGGAAATAGCGCGGTTAACCTTTCAATCCCTACCGATGGCGGGGTCTTACACCACCCCCCTGAGTTTCAGCAGTTCGCCGCTGACGCAACAGGTGGCCAATGCCCAGGCGCAAGTGCTCCAAGCCGAATACGTCAGCGGGGTGATTAATCTGATGCCCACCGAATACGAGGCCGATGTCGCGCCACGCGGCGCGCCTGACCGCCTGGTCACGGTGGTGGACTGGGTCCAGGTGGGCCGCTTCGTGGCCGCACTGGACACCCCGGCCGCCGGCGCGGAATTCCAGCGTGCCGACTGCGCCCCGCGCAGCGAGGGCGGCAACGGCCTCCTCACCGCCTCCGACTGGGTGCAGGCTGGCCGTTACGCCGCCGGTCTGGACCCGCTGGCCATTGTGAGCGGCCCGACGAATTTTGCCCCGCCGGGTCTGGTGCGCCAGGCACTGGCAGGCAAAAATGCCAATGGCAACGCCTGCACTGTAAGCGTGGCTGAAACATCGCTGCTCCTGGGTAAAAACGTCACCGTGCCCGTGATGCTCCACGCCAACGGCACGGAAAGCGCCCTGACCTTCAGCCTGCAGTTCAACCCGGCCCAGCTCACGTTTGTCCAGGCCCAGGCCGTCTCGCCGGCGGGCACCTCGGCGGTGTTGAATCAAAACCCCGCCCAAGCCGCTCAGGGCCGCGTGGGCATGGCGCTCTCTCTGCAGGCCGGCCAAACCTACCCCGCCGGCTTGCACCAGGTGGTGCTCGTCTCCTTTGCTGTCCGGCCCGACGCCCGCGGCCCGGTGGCGCTGAGCTTTGCCAGCCAGCCCGTGGCCCGCGAAGTGGCCAACCTGCATGCGCAACCCTTGACCGAAACCACCTGGGCCGGGCGCAACCTCGCGCTGGCCCTGCCCACGCCGCAGATTAGCACCGCCACCGAAGCCGGACAGCTCACCTTCCGCTGGCCGGCCGGCCTCCCCGGCGTGTACTTGGAAGCCACCGATGATCTGGTCAACCCGCAGTGGATGCGCGTCAACCTAACCCCCGAGGAAGTGGACGGCCAGGTACGGCTGAACATCCCGGCCGACGCCGCGCGCAAGTTCTACCGCCTGCGCACAGAGTAGGCCGCCCGCCACCTTTATCCAACACCAGAGCAGCCCCGCGCGGGCTGCTCTTTTTTTCCCCTCCCTCCGGCCGCAAAAGGCCTGCCTGCTCCGGTGGCGGAGGAGTCTAAGCGGGGAAAATCTCGGAAATGATCTGGTAGCGCGTATGGGAATCGAACCCATCTTTCGGCCTTGAGAGGGCCGCGTCCTGAACCGATAGACGAACGCGCCACCCGCGACCTGTCGCCCCCTAGCTTAGGCACGGCGCCGCTTTTGTCAATCCCGCGCGCAGATTATTCCGCCGCCGGGCCGACCAGCACGTTGGCTATGTCCTTGCCGTCCGCCGTCCGCAGGCGCACCACCCCGGCCCATTCGCCGCCGCCCTGCGTAATTTTGACCAGCAACGCATTGACCCCCTTGACCAGGCGGATTTTCTTTTTGTCCTGTCCCGGCGTGCAGGGGCGCACGGCGTTGTTGCTGTGCACCACCCTGCCGTTGAGCCACACTTTGATGCCATCGTCACTGCCCATCTCCAACAGCGCCTCCTGCTCCTGCTCGGAAACAATCTGCGTCTTGAGATAGGCCACCCGGTCATTGCCTCCCCGCAACAATTTGTCCAGCGCCACCACCCCGTTGCGCGGTGCCGTCACCGGTCGCCACTCGGCTTTTCCGCCGGTTTGCTCCGGGGGAAAAACCTCGTCAAACAACGCCGCCCCATCCTTGCCCTCCTTCGTGTAAGGCCCCGAAACCAGCCAGGACACAATGAATCCCTCAGGCGAAAGGCCGGCGTTCTGCACCGCCTTGAGCGCCTGCGCGGCCTGTTGTTTGAGTGTGTCCGGCAAATTTTGGTTTTGCGCCTGTTCAAGCGCAGCCAGCGCCTGCTTGGGATAAACGCCCCCCATCTGGCGGGCCAGCCGGATGATCGCCGCCCAGGCATCCTGCTGCAACGCAGCCTCCTGCGTGGCGCCCTGCAACGTCTCCAGCGCGGACGGCAGGGGCAAATCCGCCAAAATCGCCAGGGCACGCTTCTTCTCCTCCGGCCGCCGAGCATTCTCGAGCACCCCCCGCAGCAGCTCCACCCGGCCCGCCATGGGCAGCTCCTCCATCTCCGCCAGCCGCAGGCAGCCGTCACGCAGCGCCACCACATTCTGGTTGGCATCGGTGGCGTTTTTGGCCAGGGCCAGCAGGTGCGGCCCCGCGGCCAAATCCGGCCAGCCCACCAGCGCCTCCGTGGCCGCTTTGGCCACGGCGGCGTTGGCATGTTTCATCGCCGCCAGCACCGCCTGCAACGCGTTTTCCCCGCCGGTATATACCAGCAAACGCAGCAACGCCGCCTGCGCCTCCGGCGCCGGGTTGCTCTGCAACACGGGCAGAATGTGGGCGGACAACGCCGCCTTGTCCGGGCTGCGCCGGCAGATGGCCGCTGCCGCCGCCTCGGCCGCCTGACGCACTTCGGCGGGCGTGGCCGTGGCAATCAACCCGGCCAGGTCTTTCACGTTTTCCGGTCTGCCAATCACCCCCAGGGCGCGCACCCCGCGCACGGCCAGCGCTGGATCAGGATTCTTCATGATGCGCAACAAGCCCGGCACCGCCGCGTCCGTGCGGCGCTGCGCCAGCACGTCCACCGCCACGGCGCTGATGGCCGGCGCGCTGCTCTCCACCAGTTTCAGCAGGGCCTCGTCCACGCCCGGTTTGCCCAGCCGCTGCAAGGCCCGTTTGGCGGCCTCGGCGGCCGCGCCCGTCCCGGCGGCGCGCCCGGCCAGCAGGGGCACATCGGCCGCCGTGCCGTGACGGGCCAGACAATCCAGCGCCGCCGCCCGCACCACTTCATCAGCCGTGGCCTGAATCACCTGCAACAACGCCTCGCGGGCGGGCACCTCCGGCAAATCGTGCAACAAACCCAGCAACAGCAACTGCCCGCCGGGCGATAACTGCGGCAGCTCCCCAACCACGGCGGCTTGCAGGGGACGGTTCTTCGACTCCGCAAAACCGGACAGGGCCCCCTCGCGGCGGGCGGCATCGTCGCCCTGCAAACTCTGGGCCACCCAGCGGGCCGCTTCCGTGGGCGGCAGCACGCTGACCATGCCCTTGGCCGCCGCCACCCGCAACGCCCGCGGCTGCTGGGCCCCCAGGTACTTCTCAAAAATGCCACGGGCCAGTTTCGCGTTGCCGGTGCCGGTAAGCTGCGCGGCCGCCTCAATCTCCGCCCGTCCCAGGGCGCGGCTGAGAGCCGGCGGCACATTGGCCGAGGCCAGCACCCTGGCTGCTGCCGGCGTGCCAATCTGCCCCAGCGCCGCCAGCGCCGTCTCAGCCACCCAGGGATCAGGATCGCTGATATATCGGGCCACCACCTCCACCGCCTGCGGATCCCGCCGTACCCCAATCGAGCCCAAAATCCCCGCCCGCAGCCGGGCCTCCACCTTGGGCAGGGCCGCGCGCAGGGCGGCCCCGGCCTCGGGCGCGGCCAGCGGCTCCAGCGCCATGCGGGCCGGATGGGACAAATCAGGATCCGTCAGCAGCTCGGCCACCGCCGGCACACACTTCGCCGAGCCAACCACCCCCAGGTAACGGCACACATAACGCTTGGCATCCTTGGACGTGCCAGGCGCCTTGAGAATGGCGATCAATCGCGCCTCCACCGCCGGATAGTCGGCGGGGGCCGTCTTGCGAATCAACTCCTCCACCCGCGCCAGCGATTCGCGGCTCTGGCTGAAGGTATATTGGGCCAGCCCATCCAGCGGATCGGCGGGCGTCTGCGCCGGCGCGGCGGCCCCGGCCGCCCACAGCGCGGTGAAAATCAGCGAAAACATCTTTTTCATAACACGTTTAATGCAATAGGGGGGGTTCTCCAGCAGGCCTTACACAATGATATTCCACGGCTCGCGTTTGGCGCGCCCCAGCAGGGCATTGGCCGAAGGATCGTTGAGAAATTCCTCCTTCTCCGGATCCCAGCGCAACTTGCGCCCCAGCGTAATGGCAATCACGCACAAATGGCCGATGCTCGCCGAGCGATGTGCCACCTCGGCGGGCGTGATGGTCTGGCGCCGCGAAATCACGCAATCAATGAAATTGCCGATGTGATTCTGCGAGCGGTACAGGTTGATTTCCTCCGGCCGGATTTTGTCTTTTTTCAGCTCTTTCGGCTCGGTCTCAAAACCCCCGCGGTCCACCCACACCCAGCCCTCAGTCCCGATCCACCGCGCCCCCATGCGATGGCTCCCCTCCGCGTTCTGCACAATCATCTTCACCCCGTTGGCGTAGGTGCACTCGATCCGATAGCGCGTGGCGGCATCCCAGATGCCCACCTTGGGAAACTCGGCGCGGATGGGGTTGATCTCCACCGGGCCGGTGTATTCCGTGCCCAGCCCCCACTGGGCAATGTCCCCATGATGCCCGATCCAGTCCATCAACTGCCCGCCGCCGTAATCCATCTGCCAGCGCCAATTCCAGTGGGTGCGATCCCGCGAATACGGCGCCCACGGCGAAGGCCCGCACCAAAAATCATAATCCAACTCCGGCGGCGGGTCCGTAAAGGGCGCCGTCCCCCCCGCCCCGCCGGTGGGCAGCCCCACCTCCACCGTATGCACCTTGCCGATGCGCCCGTTGCGCACCAGCTCACAGGCAAAACGAAAATCCCCCGTCGAACGCTGCCACGAGCCGGTCTGCCAGATGCGCCCATAACGATGGATGGCCGTCACCATCGCGCGGCCCTCCTTCAAATCATGGCTGAAGGGCTTTTCCCCGTAAATGTCCTTGCCCGCCTTCGCCGCCATGATGGCCGGAATCGCATGCCAGTGGTCCGGCGTGGCCAGCGAAATCACATCAATGTCATCCCGCGCAATCAATTCCCGGAAATCCTTGTAGGCCGCGCAATCCTGATTGCCATAATGGCTGTTGACCCGCTTCTGCTCCCGCTCCCGATGGCCGCGATCCACATCGCACACCGCCAGCACCCGGCACCGGCGATCCCCCAGAAATCCGCCCAAATTGCCGGAGCCCATGCCCCCCACCCCAATTGCGCCCACCGTGATTTTGTTGCTGGGCGCCTCCGCGCCCAATACCCGGGCGGGAATGATCTCAGGTAAAGCCGCGGCGGTACCCGCCAAAGCCAGTCCCCGCAAAAATCGGCGACGATTCACAAGCCAGGCTGTTTTCATGCCCAGCAGTGTGGCCACGCCAGCCCTCCCTGTAAAGCGTGAATGGCGCCCCACGCCAAAGGGTCTATGCCCCAAGCCCCTTCACGCAGAAAATCCACCTGGTCAGCAGCACGAGGAAAAACAAAAAAAACGCAACCCGCCGAATCAGATTTGAAGACAACCGCCCCTCTTCCCTCGGGGCAGCACCACCTCCCACCAACATCCCAGCCCGCCCCGGAAGTAAAGTATGAACCCCCCAGCCCGGGGCTGGCTTACCGCCCCTCATTCAAGCTGGTGGGCAGCCCGCCCTCCCAGGCTTTCGGGGCATTCCACGGGCGCGACGAAACATGGGAAGCATCCTTCTCCACCGAGCCGCACCCGCACAATCCCAGCACAAAACCTGTCAGGACCAGGCCGCCAATCAGCCGACAACAAAGCAGGCTCCACGCTTTCATTGGCTCACCTTGGGTTTCACCGGCCGATGCAGGGCCAGATCCCCCTCCTGCACGTCGGTGATCTTCCATCCGCTCATGATGGTGGCAATGGAAGAACTGGCCGTGACGCTCTGAATCTTCACTTTGGCAATCAATTTGCCATCACGGTAAATGATCATGTTGCCGCCCTCCCGGGCCTCCTGGTCACTGCCCACATCCAGCACCACAAAATTCCATTTCGGATCCACCGCCACCACTTTGGCCTTCAAATCCGTGGGCAGCGGCACCCCTTCTTCCACCCGATCCGAGGGATCCGGCTGCAACAAATCATCCAACTGCCGCTTCAAAATGGCCACCCGCTGGTTGAGCACCTTGTTCTCCGATTGCAGGACTTCATTTTTGCGCTTTTCCTCGGCCAGATTGTTCATCAGCCCCTTGACCTCCTCCACCTTGATGCCCAGCGCATCCCAGGCCGCCAGATTCTGCCGCGCCGCCGTCAGGTCACCCTGCAGCTTGTTAATCTGCGCCTGCAACTGCTGATTCCGCTGCTCGGAGGCCGCCAAGTTATCCTCGGCCGTCCGCAACCGCGTCCGCGTCTGGCTGTGGGCGTTGCGCTCGCTCTTCAAATCGGACAGGGCCTGATCCCGCTCCTTCTCGCCCTTCTCCGCCCGCTTGGTCTGCTTGATGCGCTCGGTGGTTTCCTCCACCAGGTTCTGCTGCAAACCTTCAATCTTGGGTTTCACCTGCGTGAAGCCAAGGATGACCGCCGCGATGCCGGCGAGGATCGCCAGGATTAAGAAAATTTTGACTAACATGCTGTAAAGCGTCTAGTTCGGCAAAAACTTAAGGGAGCGCCTGCCCCCTGTCAATCTTCCCGTGCGCCTTTTTTCCCCCAGGGCAACTCCTGCTACTGCCCCGTCAGCCCAAACCGCCCACCGCCCACCGCCCGCCGCCCCCCCGTGCCGCCACAACGGCCCCCCGCGGCCAGTCTCAGGGCATGACCGCCGGTTTCGGCTTCATTTGCCGGGGCGGTTAATGGCATCATGCGGGGGATGTTTGAATTGCTAAAAACCGATCCCGCCTCCAAGGCGCGGCTGGGGCGGCTGCATACCCCGCATGGCGTGGTGGATACCCCCGTCTTCATGCCGGTGGGCACCCAGGCCAGTGTCAAGGCCATTGACCCGCGTGAACTGGAGGAAATGGGCGCGCAAATCATCCTGGGCAACACCTATCATCTGTTCATCCGCCCCGGACTGGAAATCCTCGAGCAGGCCGGCGGCCTGCATCGGTTCATGAGCTGGGACAAACCCATTCTGACCGACAGCGGCGGTTTTCAGGGGTTCAGCCTGGCCAGCATCCGCAAAATCAAGGCGCACGGCGTGGAGTTTCGCTCCCATCTGGACGGCTCGCCGCTCTTCCTGGGGCCCAAAGAAGCCATGCACATCCAGCGGGTGCTCGGCTCGGACATCGCCATGGCCTTTGATGAATGCCCCCCTCACGACGCCCCCCCGCGCGAGCTGCGCGCCGCCGTGGACCGCACCCTCCGCTGGGCCTTGGAGTGCCGCGAGCAGCCCCGCGCGCCCGGCCAGCAGGTCTTTGGCATCGTTCAGGGCGGCTCCGTGGCCCATTTGCGCGAAGAATGCGCCAAAAAATTGGTGGCCATGGACTTCGACGGCTACGCCATCGGCGGCGTGAGCGTGGGCGAGCCGGAGCCGGAAATGATGAAGGCGGTGGAAATGACCGAGCCTTTTCTGCCGGCGCACAAAGCCCGCTACACCATGGGCCTCGGCACCCCCGCCCAAATGGTTGAGCTGGTGGCGCGGGGCGTGGACATGTTCGATTGCGTGCTGCCCACCCGCGTGGCCCGCAACGGCACCGCCTTCACCCGCCGCGGCACCTTCAGCATCAAAGGCGGGGCCTACAAGGCCGATTTCCGCCCCATCGAAGAGGGCTGTGATTGCTTTGCCTGCCGGCGATTCACCCGGGCCTACATCCGGCACCTGCTCAATGTGAACGAAATCCTGGGCCTGCGCCTGGTAAGCGTCCACAACAGCCACATGTACCTCCGCCTGATGCAGGACATCCGCGCCCACCTGCAGGCCGGCACCTTTGCCGAATTCCGGCGCGACTTTGTGGCCCACTACGTGCCCACCAGCCGCGTCCTGCAGGCCCGACGCCAGGGATTGGACGACGAGCGCTAGGCCGCCGCATCCTGCCACCACGGCACGAGCGCACGCCCTGAGTTTCAATCATGGGCCGGGGACAACAGGATTGCCCCCGCTCAAGAGCCTTTCTTCAACCGCTCCTCCAGCCGGTTCAGCAGGGGCACCTGCGTGATCTTGATCTTGCGCCGCGCCAGCTCAAACGGCATGAACTCAATCCGATCCACCTCCGGAAAAACCTGGATCTGCCCCGAGTCCGGCGGCCATTCCAATTCAAAGGTGGAGCTGGGCGGCGGATTCCGCGGCTCAATCTCCCCCAGCACCGCCCACGCATGCACCACCTTGCCGCCCTTCTGTTGAATCTGCCCCAGCGGCTCAAACTCCGCCGTGGCCGGCACGGCAATGCCCGTTTCCTCGTAAAACTCCCGGATCGCCGTGGCCAGCATGTCCTCCCCCTCCTCCACCTCCCCCTTGGGAATGCTCCAATAACCCCAGTCGCGCTGTTCAAAAAATGGCCCCCCCGGATGCGCCAGCAACACCTCCGGCCCGTCCGGCCGAAACCGGTACATCAACAGGCCGGCGCTGATGCGGGAACGTTTGGGCGGTTTGGGCATGGCAAATCCCGCAAACCCCGTCCCTACACCTGCTGCGGCTGCGGATGCACCCACGGCGCGCGGTAGGGACGCGCCAGCCGCCGGTTGGCCTCCTCATCGCCCACCACCTTGCCGGTGGCCGGGTCATAGACCAGGGCGCGGCCCAAGTCCATGGAAATGTTGGCCAGGATGCAGGCAATGGTGGAAGTCACGCCCTGCTCAATATCGGCCACGGGTTTCCCGCGGTTGGCGATGGCCTTGAGAAAGTCCTGCATGTGCCACCGGATGGCCGAGGCGCAATGCTGCTCCAAGTCTTTTTCCGTGCGGTCTTCGGGGTATTTCTCGTACTCGTACAACGGCTCCCCGCGCAGCTCCGGCTTGTCCTTGCCCTGCGGGAAAAACTCGTACTTGAACACACTGGCTTTGAGCGTGCCTTTCTCCCCATAGAAGGTGGCCGCCCAGGGATAATCCTTGTCCGGATTGTCCCCCCATGTCCGGTGATTCCACACCACCTGGAAGTCCCCATAGTCAAACACGGCGTGCTGGGTGTCGCTGATGTTGGCCTTGCTGGCCTTGTCCACCAAGATGCCGCCGCTCGAGTAAATCTTTTTGGGCCACCCCAAATCCAGCATCCAGCGCACCATGTCGAGCATGTGAATGCACATGTCGCCCACGATGCCGTTGCCATATTCCATAAACGCCCGCCAGCCCCGCGGATGCGTGAAGCGGCAGAAGGGCCGCATCGGCGCCGGGCCGGTCCACAGCTCGTAGTCCAGGTTTTCCGGCGGCGGCGTGTCCGGCGGATTGCCCCGGGCGCGCATGTGCCAGTAACAACAAATCTCCACGCGGCCAATCCTGCCCAGACGCCCCTCCTTGATGACCCGATCCCGGGCCTCGATGAGGTGCGGCGTGCTGCGGCGCTGCGTGCCCACCTGCACCACGCGCCCGTGTTTGCGCGCGGCGGCCAGCATGGCCTGGCTCTCCACCACGTCCACACTGGTGGGCTTTTGCACGTACACATCCGCCCCCGCCTGGATGGCCGCAATGGTTTGCAGCGCATGCCAGTGATCCGGCGTCCCAATTAGGACAATGTCCAGGTCCTTCTCCTTCAGCATCTCCCGGTAATCGGTGTACGTCCGCGGCCGCTTCTTGCTGAGCTGCCGCTGCGCCGCCATGTCGGCGGCCTCGGCGAGCATCTTCTGGTCCACATCGCACAGCGAGACAATCTCCACCGGCGCCACCTGCACCAGCCGCCACAAATCACATTTCCCATACCAGCCGGAGCCAATCAGCCCGACACGCTTTTTCATGTCGGCCAGCTCGGCGGCAAACAGGCGGTTGGCAGAAAGTACGGTGACAGCGGCTGTCGCGCCGCTGGCGGCGAGAAATTGACGGCGGTTCATGGCCGTGATGATGGCGAAAATCGCGAAAGTTTCAACCCCATTTGCAGCCGGGCCTCTCTTCGGCCCGGCAGTAACGATCCTCGGCAGGGGAAGGCGTGCGGCCCCGGCCCCGGCACGGGGGGCCGCTTACTTGGCCAGCTCCACGCAGCGGGTTTCCCGCAGCACCACCACCTTGATCTGGCCGGGATATTGCAGCTCCTCCTCGATCTGCCGGGCAATGTTGCGCGCCAGCACCAGCGCCTGCGCATCGTCCACCCGCTCCGGCTGCACCAGCACCCGCAGCTCGCGCCCGGCCTGCACCGCAAAACATTTGTCCACACCGGCAAACGAGCGCCCGATGCGCTCCAAATCCTCCACGCGCTTGAGGTAGGTGGTCATCGTCTCGATGCGCGCCCCGGGACGCGAGGCGCTGATGGCATCCGCCGCCGCCAGAATCGCGCTGATCGGCCCGTCCACCTCCACATCCCCATGATGCGCCGCCACCGCCTTCACCACCACCTCCGGCTCGCCATGACGCTTGATCAGCTCGGCCCCCACCAGCGCATGGGCCCCCTCCACTTCGTGGCTCACCGCCTTGCCGATGTCATGCAGCAATCCGGCGCGCTTGGACAACGCCACATCCACCCCCAGCTCGCCCGCCATCAACCCGGCCAGATGCGCCACTTCCACCGAATGCTCCAGGATGTTTTGCGAAAAACTGTGCCGGAAATGCAACCGCCCCAACACCTTGATGATCTCCGGATGCAGACTGTTCACCCCCGCCCGCAGGGCCGCCTGCTCGCCATAACGATAAATCGTTTCATCCATCTCCTGCGTGACCTTGGCCACCACCTCCTCGATGCGCGTGGGATGAATGCGCCCGTCCTGAATGAGCCGTTGCATCGCCTCCCGGGCTATCTCGCGCCGCACCGGATCAAAGCCGCTCAACACCACGGCGTTCGGCGTATCGTCAATCAACACCGTCACCCCCGTGGCGTTCTCAAAGGCGCGAATGTTGCGCCCCTCCCGCCCAATGATGCGCCCCTTGATTTCATCGCCCGGCAGGGCGATCGTGGCCGTCGTGGATTCAAAGGTCAAACTGCCGGAGTACCGCTGTATGGCCAGGCTCACGATGAAACGCGCCTTCTCATCCGCCGTGTGACGCGCCTCATCCAAAATGCGCCGCGCCAGGGCGGCGGCCTCCTGGGCCGACTCAGCCTCCACCTCCCGCAACAATTCCGCCCGGGCGGCCTCGGCGCTCAAGTGGGACAGGGACTCCAGCCGCTCCCGCTGCTGACGCATCAGGGCCGCCAAATCCTCCTGCTGCTGGGCCAGGGCCTCCGCCCGGCGTTGACATTCCAGTTTTTGGGTTTCCAGCGAAGCTTCGCGCTCAAGGGCGGCCTGGAGTTGCTGGGCCAGCAGGGCTTCGCGCTGGGTGAGCCGCTGCTCGGCCTCGGCCAGTTCACGGCGGCGGGCAGCGATCGCCTGCTCGTTCTCGGTGCGCAGCTTCATGGCCTCCTCGGCGGCGGCCAGGCGCGCTTCACGGGTGATGGCTTCGGCCTCCCGGCGGGCGTTTTGCAGGATTTGCTGCTCCTGCTGGGCCAGCGCCGTGCGGGCACATTTCTCCCGCCAGCGCGCCAGCAGCAAACCCAGCATCACACCCCCGGCCAGGGCTGCCAACCCGATCGGGGTTTCAATTCCGGCCAATAACATCATGTTGTACCCGCGGCCCCAAACATTTGGAGGCCCAACGGTGTGGCCACAGCCTCCATGGCCACGTCCTGCGGCTCGCCCGGAAATTCCAGGCCCACCTGCCAGGCATATCCCACGCCCCACTTGCGACCGGTAAAGCCTGCCAGCAACCGGTCATAATATCCAGCCCCGCGTCCCAAACGGACGCCATTCTGATTAAAACCTAGCGCAGGTACCATGGCCAAGTCCAGCAACTTTAACGAAATTTTTGGATTTTCCGGGCCTGGCTCCCGTATGCCATAACGGCCCGCCACCCAACCTTTCTCGAGATCCCACACCTCCCGCACCGCATACTGCCCGGCGCCGGCATCATACGCCGGCAGCCCCACCCGCTTGCCCTCGGCCAGGGCAGCCTGCAGCAGCGCGCTCAAGTCCAGCTCATCCGGCAGGGCCGAATACAGCAACACCCCCGCCGCCTGCCGCCAGCCCGCTTGCGCCCGCACCAGCTTCACCACCGCCGCCGAGGCCTCAAACCGCTCGGCCGCAGGCACTTGCCGCAATCGCTCCCGCATCTGCCGCCGCCATTGGGCTTTGATGTCCGCTGCGTTCATGTCATCCCATCCACCGCAAGCTGGCCCGCTCCCCTCCCGGCCCCCCGCCCAAGGCCGGCATTATGTCGGGGGCGGTTTGGACGGCGGGCCTGCCGCCGTGGTCCCGCCTTGCTTGGCCGCGTCCAACTGGGCCCGCCAATAATCCAGCCGTTCTTTGATCTTCTTCTCCGTCCCCAGCGTGCCGGGCTGGTAATAATGCCGCACCGCCCCCAAATAGTCCTGCGCCACAAAGTGCCCGGGATGATCATGGGCATACTCATAACCCTCGCCATGTCCCAGCCGGGCCGCCCCGGCGTAATGCGTGTCCTGCAACGCCTTCGGCACCGGCAGCGTGCGCCCGGAGCGCACATCCTCCAACGCCGCATCAATCGCCAGGTAGGCGCTGTTGCTTTTGTACGCCGTGGCCAGGTACACCGTGGCCTCGGCAATCGGAATGCGCGCCTCCGGCCACCCAATAAACTCCGCCGCCTGATGCGCCGCCACCGCCAGCACCAGCGCCATGGGATCGGCCAGCCCCACATCCTCCGCCGCCAGGATCATCAGCCGCCGCGTAATGAACCGCGGATCTTCCCCGGCATGGATCATCTTGGCCAGCCAGTACAAGGCCGCATCCGGATCGCTGCCCCGCACCGACTTGATGAACGCCGAAATCGTGTCGTAATGCGCGTCCCCGTCCCCGTCATAAACAATGGCCTTCTTCTGGATGCTCTGCTCGGCCACCGCCAGGGTGAGGTGGATGACACCATCGGGCCCGGCGGGGGTGGTCAGGGCGGCAATCTCCAGCGCATTCAACGCCTTGCGCGCATCGCCATCGGCCACCCGCGCCAGGTGGCGCAGCGCCTCCTCCTCCGCCCGCAACGGCATCCCCCCCAGCCCCCGCTCCCGATCCGCCAAAGCCCGCCGCAGCACCACCAGCAATTCCTCCTCGCTCAACGGCTGCAGCTCGAAAATCTGCGAGCGCGACACCAGCGGCGAATTCACAAAGAAAAACGGATTGTGCGTCGTGGCCCCAATGAGCCGGATCGCGCCGTTTTCCACCTCCGGCAGCAGCACATCCTGCTGCGCCTTGTTGAAGCGGTGAATCTCGTCCACAAACAGCACCGTCGGCTGGCCCGTCTGCTGCAGCCGGTAGGCCGCCGCCGCCAGCACCCGCCGCATGTCGGCCACATTCGACTCCACCCCGCTCAGGCGTTCAAAATGGCAGCGCGTGTGCCGGGCGATGATCCGCGCCAGCGTGGTTTTGCCCGTCCCCGGCGGCCCGTAGAAAATCAGCGATTGTATGCGATCCGACTCGATGGCCCGCCGCAACAATAGGCCGGGGGCCAGAAGGTGCTGCTGCCCAACAAATTCCTCCAGCGTCCTCGGCCGCATGCGCGCCGCCAGCGGGGCCGCGTGCATGGCGGCGCCCTCCCCGGCGGCCGACGCCGCCGGCGCACCCGATTCCGCCGCGGCAAACAAGTCGTCCTGCGCCATACCCTCAACTTACTCCCAAGCCGCCCGGCGCAAAAGCAAAACTCATCCCCCTCCCCCCCCGGGCCGGCCTCCCCGCCCGCCCGTGGTCTAAAAGTAACCGCTCTTGTGCAATTCCATCAGGGCGTTGAGCAGAAATTGGAAGGCAATGGCCGCCAGCAGCAGCCCCATGAGGCGGGTGGCAATTTTCATCGCAATCGGACTGATCCATTTCCCTCCCCGGGCCGCCACGCGCAAAATGACGTAACTGGCCACGCACACCACCACGATGCAGCCCAGCAGCGCAATCTTATGCGTGACCGTCGCGGCCTTGCTCTGCAGCAGCAACGTGGTGGAAATGGCCCCCGGCCCCGCCAGCAAAGGCACGGCCAGCGGCGTAATTGCAATATCCTCCTTGGCCGCCCCCGCCTCGGTTTCCTCCGGGCTTTCGCGGGTGGAGGTGGGTTTGGCCTGCAGCATGTCCAGCGCCACCAGCAGCAGCACCACACAGGCGGCCATCTGGAAGGCCGGCAGCGTGATGCCCAGAAACTTGAAAATCCACTGCCCCACCAGCGCAAAGGTGATCAGCACCCCCGCCGAAACCAGACAGGCCAGCCGCGCAAAATAAACGCGCCGCGCCGGTGAATCCTTCGGCGTCATGGCCAGAAACACCGGCACCAACGCAATGGGATCCATGATCACAAACAGCGAGCTGGTGGACAACAGGATGTATTCGCCCAAATTCATATCGCCCCCGGTGACAGCACGGCATCGGCCATGCCATGTATTATCTTTTTGTCCGCCGGACACAACGTCGCCAGAACACCCCCCAACCGGGCGCGCGCCTGCGGAAACTCGCCGCTGACAAAATAATAGGGACACAGCCGCACCCGGGCAGGCATCGTTACCGCACGCCGATGCCCAAAATCATAATACTCCGCCTCCACCCGCCGCGGAACCGTATAAACCTGCAGAATGTGGGGGGAGTGCGGAAACGCCGCCAGCGCCTCGTCCACCGCCCGGCTCCAGTCCGCCGCGGAAAGATCATGCCCCACATACACCCCCCGCGCCCCCCAGGCACGCTCCGAAAAGCCGGAAATCTTGATGACCAACTGCCGCTGGCGTTGCGAAAGGCGCTTAAGCTGCTCCCACGAGCTGAAGTCCAGGCGCGGGTAGGCCCCTTGCGGCGGCAGGGGCGTGGGATCCAACATCCACGTGTAGGGAAAATGCCGCTGCAGCCGCGTCTGAAAACCCTCCCCCAGCTCGCGCCGCCAATAGTCCTGCAAATGGGGATTCCAAAACAGCGCCAGCAGGCTCTTCTCCTCCAACGCCGGCTTGGGCGGCGGGGTGAGGGTGATTTCCCCCCCCGCCGCCAGCCCGAATACCCGCCGGGCACACGGCACGTTGGGCAAATCAAACAGCTCGAAAAACCGATACACGGCGTCGCCGGACTGGAATTGGGCAAACTCTGCGCCGTACACCTGGAAGCGCTCCGGCCCCAACATCCCCGCCAGCCATTCCATCTCAGGGCGGTAAGTCGCCGCCTCTTCCGACACCAGGATGCGCACCGGCGCGGAGGCCGGGAAAATGGTGGCAAACCCCTGGGCCATGCCCTGGGCGCCGCCCAGTATCTGAAACTCCTGCTGCCGGGCCAGGGGTGAGGCGGCATAGGTTTGCTGCAACCACGCCGTCAGCCCGATGCCGCCGGGCACACTGTCCAATTCCGTGATGCTGAAACCGTCCTCGGTGAGCAGCAAATCCGGCCGGATCACCCGCGGCACCTCCTTGCGGAAGGCGGGATGGTTTTGCCACTCCAACAATTCCGCCGGTTTGCCGGCGTCAAGCCATTGTGCAATCCAGGGCGGCATTTCACCCGCGCGGCTGCGCCGGTACAACAGATTGGCCGCCTGATAAAACTGCAGCAACACCCGCCCCAGCGTCTCCAGCTCGCGCGCCAGAGCCGGCCCCAGGGAAAACGGGCGCAGGGCCAGCCGCCAGCTCTGCCCCGCAAACAGGCCGCCCGGCGGCAGTTGGCGGCGCACAAACTCCGCCTGCGCCGCGCAGGCTTCTGCGTGTAGTTCCGAGGCCGGCGGGCTGGAGGAGGCGTGGCTCATGCCCGGCCAATCAGGTCCGCAACTGGCCGGAGCCGTAGCCCAGCCACTTGTAACTGGTCAGCTCCTCCAGCCCCATCGGGCCGCGCGCGCCCACCTTGTCCGTGCTGATGCCAATCTCCGCCCCCATGCCAAATTCGCCCCCGTCGGTAAAGCGGGTGGACGCATTCCAATACACCGCCGCGCTGTCCACCCCCGCCAGAAAGGCCTGCGCGGCCGCCTCGTCCTGCGTGACGATGGCATCGCTGTGCGCCGAGCCATATTGGGCGATGTGGGCGATGGCCTCCTGCACGCCGTTGACCACCCGCACGTTCAAAATCAAATCATTGTACTCGGTGTAAAAATCCTGCTCCGTGGCCGGGCGGATTTTCCACGCGCTGGTCTGCGCCGGGGGATGCTCCGAAAGAATCTGCCGGCTCTCGGCGTCGCAGCGCAGCTCCACCTTTTTGGCGGCCAGCACGGCGGCAATCCGCGGCAGAAACTTCTCCGCCAGCGGCCGGTCCACCAGCAGGGTCTCCATGGCGTTGCAGACGGCCGGACGCTGGCACTTGGCGTTGACGACAATCTTCTCCGCCATGTCCAAATCCGCCGCGCGCTCCACAAAGACATGGCACACGCCCTTGTAGTGTTTAATGACCGGCACTTTGCTGCACTCGGTCACGGCCCGGATGAGACCCTCGCCCCCGCGCGGCATGCACAAGTCCACGTATTGCGTGAGGGAAAGCAGCGCCGGGATGGCCTCGCGCTCGGGGGTGGCCACCACCTGAATGGCATGTTCGGGAAAAGCCGGCACCCGCGCCCGCGCCGCCTCCACCATGAGGCGGGCGATGAGTTGATTCGAGCGCATGGCCTCCTTGCCGCCGCGCAGAATGGTGGCGTTGCCGGACTTGAAGCAGAGTCCGGCGGCATCGGCGGTGACATTGGGGCGGGCCTCATAAATGATGACAATGACGCCGATGGGCGTGGAAACCTTGCGCAACCGCAGCCCGTTGGGCCGCACGCGCTCATCCAGCACCCGCCCCACCGGATCGGGCAGCGCGGCCACCTCGCGCAATCCCCGCGCCATCGCCGCTATGCGTTTCTCGTCCAGTTTCAAACGATCCAGCATCGCGGCGGACAAACCAGCCGCCTGCGCCGCCTGGCAATCTTCCGCATTAGCCGCCTGCAGCTCGCCGGCGTGCCGCTCCAGCGCCTCGGCCATGGCCAGCAGGCACTCGTTCTTCTGCGCCGTGCTCCATGTGGCCAGCTCCCGCGCGGCCGCCCGGGCCTGCCGCGCCAGTTGCGTCATCTGTTCCTGCAACGTCATCATATCCCAATAAATATCCTCATTTTAGTCCACCCCCGGAAAACTGTCATGAAAAATGACCGCCCGGCAAAACCCCGGCCTCCCCCCGGCCAGGGCGGCGGCCGCGCCTCCGGCCGCCACGGCGTCCCGGCTCAATGGGCTGCGGTTTCCCCGGCCGGCGGCTGTTCATCGGCCGGCTCGTGCAGGAATAAAGTGACGATCATCGGAGCCAGAAACAGCATCCCCACCGCCAGCAGCGTCACGCGAAAATCTGCCGTCGCGGTTTGCGCGCCAAATACAATGATGGCCCCCGCGCTGACCAGCCGGCCGATGTTGTAGCAAAAACCCGCCCCCGTGGTCCGCAGCAGGGTGGGAAACAACGGCGGCAAAAACATGGTGTACAACCCGAACAACCCGCTCCAAAAACCAATCGCCGGCAGCCAGAAACCCGTCAGCCAGCGGTAATCCCATTCCCGCCCAAAGGCCCCGATGAACGTGGCCACAAAGCCGGCGCTCATCAGCGCAATGGCCCGCCGGTAGCCCAGCCGCCGGGCCAGCGCGCCCGCCACAAAATTGCCCAGGATGGAAATGCCGATGATCCAGAAGAACGTTTGCGCCACCAGCCCGCGTTTGGCCTCCATCGTCCAGTCCCGCAACTGCGCCAGATTCATCACATGATGCTGCTGCCAGAACATGAAGGCCCACCACCCGGAAAGACCGGTGGCGCACACCACGATGGTCAGCAGCGTGACGCGCCGCACCCCGCCCCGAAACAAATCGCGCACCCCGGGCGTCCTTTCCTGCTGGGCCCGGGCGCTCTGGCGGGCAGATGCCCATTCCTCCGGCTCCGGCACATGGCGGCGTATCCACAACACAATAAACGCCGGCAACACCCCCACCAGAAACACCCACCGCGGATTCAGCCCCTTCATCAGAAAGGCCGTCAGGCACGCCAGCAACACCCCCAGATTCACCCCCGTCTGCAGCACCGCTGCAATCCACGGCCGCCAGCGTTTGGGCCATGTCTCCGCCAGCAGCGCCGAACCTACCGCCCATTCCCCCCCAATGCCCAGCGCCGAGATGAAGCGAAAAATCATCAGGTGCCACCACGTCTGCGCCACCGCCGAAAGGCCGGTGAACAGGGCATACGTCAGAATGGTCAGACACAGGGCGCGGCTGCGGCCCAGCAAATCGCCCACCCGCCCAAACAACCCCCCGCCCAGCGCCCAGCCCACCATGAAGGCCGCCTGAATGTACGAGCCTTTTTCCTTCACCTCCGGCACATCCGGCGTGGCAGCATGCACCAGGGCCATCACAAAGGGCGTGGCCACCAGCGTGAACAGGTGCATGTCCAGCCCGTCAAAAAACCACCCCAGCCATGCGGCAATGCCGCTCCGCCACTGCTGGGGCGAGAGATCCCGCAGCCGCCGCACTTCCCTGGAAGCCGGAGGATGCACCTGCGATTAATCGAGTTGCAGGGGCTTGAGGGTGATCTTCCGAAAGGCCACCGGGCCGTGATCCCCTTGCAGCATCAGCGGGCCTTTGGGCTGCTCCGGCACATGCTCAAACGTGGCCGCCCGCGTGGGGCCGGTCACCTCCACATTCTCATGCACCACCACCCCGTTGTGCACCACTTTGACAAAACGGGCGTTCTGCACCTTCTTGCCGGAGGCGTCAAAGCGCGGCGCCCGGAAAATCACCTCAAACGTCTGCCACTCCCCCGGCGGCTTGCTGGCGTTCACGCGTGGCGCATGGCCCTCGTAACCCCGGTTGTCCTTCCAACGCTCGTAAATGCCGCCGCAGTCCGAGTGCTTCGGCTCCTTCACGCCCCAACTGTCCAAAATCTGCACCTCGTACCGGCCCATGAAATAAACGCCGCTGTTGGAGTTCTTCGGCACGCAAAACTCAATGTGCGCCGCCACATCCCCATGCTCCATCACACTCAGCAGATCACTCGTGCGCTCGTTGCGGCCGTTGACCAGCACGTCCTCTCCTTCTTCAAAGACAAATTGTTTGGGATCCGTTGGCGACAGCTTGACCGCGCGCACCACCTGCCACCGCCCGCGCGGCTCGCGCCAGGTGGATAGATCGCGCCCGTTGAACACCTCCACCGCCTCCGGGCCGCAACCCATTAAAACCAGCAGGGCCGGCAGGCATAGCCAGCCGCCCCCCAGATGCCTCATGGCCGCCAGTAGCTTTTTCATCGTTGGATTCCGCGCTCTACCTTGCGTCAGCCCGGGCAACTTGGCAATCCTGCTTTTCGGCAGCCGGCCTGGATAAGGGCCATCCCAGACTCACAAGCCACCTCCCGCGCCTGCCCCGGCCCGGGAGCTTCACCCGCCGGCGGGCCGCAGGGCGATCCGCTTGGCAGGGGGCCGCGGAACCGCTAGACTCGCCGCCAGCCATGCAACATATATCCTTTGCAACGTTGGAGGATCGTTCGACCGGGCCTTCTCAAACTCCAGGCTGCCATGCCCGGCTGGCCCTCGCGTTCTGCGCCCTGATCGCCGCCGCGGTGTGCCTGCCCGGTTGCGGGCGCAGCTCCAGCGGTGAGGTGGTGGTCTATGCCGCCCAGGACCAGGTCTTTGCCGAACCCATCCTGCGGGACTTCACGCGGGAAACCGGCATCAAGGTGCGGACGGTCTTTGACAGCGAGGCCGTCAAAACCGTGGGACTGGCCAACCGGCTGCTCGCCGAGACCAACCGCCCGCAGGCCGATGTGTTCTGGGGCAACGAGGAGCTGCGCACGCGGCAACTGGCCGCGCGCGGCGTGTTTCGCGCCACCAACGGCTGGGCGGCCTTCGGCTTCCGCAGCCGCCGCCTGGTGGCCAACACCCGCCTGGCCCCGCAGCTCACCGTGACCAATGTGGTATTCTTGCGCGAGCTGACCAATCAGGTATGGCGCGGCAAAGTGGCGCTGGCCTATCCTCTCTTTGGCACCACCGCCACCCACTTCCACGCCCTCCGTCAGTACTGGGGCACCGCCGCCTGGGAGCAATGGTGCCGTGCGCTGCAGGCCAATAAACCCTTCCTGGTGGATGGCAACTCCGTGGTGGTGAATCTGGTGGGACGCGGCGAAGCCGCCCTCGGCCTCACCGACTCGGATGACATTGCCGCCGGCCAAAAACGTGGTTATCCCATCATCGCCCTGCCGCTCACCGAGGAAACCCTGCTCATTCCCAACACCGTGGCCGTGGTGAAAAACGGACCGCATCCCGCCGAGGCCGAAGCGTTGTTTCGTTATCTTCAAAGCCGGCCGGTGTTGGATGCCCTGTTGAATGCCGAAGCCCTGGAGGGTGCACAACCCGGCTTGCGCCCCCACCTGCGCGTCCGCTGGGATGAGCTGCTGCGGGACCTGGACGATACCAACGAGCGGTTGAAGCAAATCTTCCTCCGATGAACTGGCTTCTGCTGGCCCACAGTCTGGCGCTGGCTGCCCTGGTGACTGCGGGCGCCGTCCTGGCCGGCCTGCTGGCCGCGCTGGCCCTCCACGGCCTGCGCGGCGCCGCGCGCAACTTCGCCCTCGGCGGCACCATCATCGCACTGGCCCTGCCCTCGTTTGTGGTGGTGGATGGCTGGCTCGCCTGGCTGGGCGCCGGCGGCAGGCTGGCGCACCTCCTGCCCCCGGGATGCAAAATATATTCCCTCCCCGGCGCGGCGTGGGTGCTCACCCTGATGTATTGGCCCATCCCCTGCCTGGCGGCCTGGAGTGCTTGGCAGGCGTTGACCCGCGAGCATTACGAAGTCGAGCCGGCCCTGCAAAACTGGCTCTTGTGCCGCTGGCTGTTGTGGCCGGCCGCGCGGCAACGGCTCGCCCTGGCGGCCGGGCTGGTGGCCGTGCTGGCGCTCAATCAAATGGCGGTGCCGGCCATCTTGCAGGTGCGCGTGCTGCCGGCCGAGATGTGGGTGGCCTTCAACACCGAGTTGAATCCCCTGGCCGCGCTCCTGCGCGGACTGCCCTTGATGATCGCCGCGGCCGGCTTGTTGTGGGGGCTCAGCCGGCCGCGGGAATGGAGCTGGCCGCGCACAACCGGCGAGGCGCCCGCCGCCCTCTACCGCCAACGGCTGGGCAAAGCCGGCTATTATGGGGCGCTGACGGTGGGAGGCGTCCTGCTGGGCCTCTCGGTGCTGGCGCCGCTGGCCCGCCTGCTGCCAGCGGCCGGCTTGCAGACGCTGCTGCCGGTGGCCCTAAGTGACCAGGAGGCAATCCGCACTTCCCTGCTCAACGCCGTCATCACGGCCTCGACGGTGACAGCCGCCGGCCTCCTTGCCCATCGCACGGCGGCCGGTCAGCCCCGGCCCGTGCGCTGGTGGGAATGGGGGTTATGGGTGCCCTTTTTGGTGCCGGGGGTGTTGTTGGGGGTGCTCTGGATCACGTTGTTTAATCGGCCCGGCCTGCAAATAATCTACCAAAGCCACGCCATCATGTGGCTGGCCCTCACCGTGCGCTACCTGGCCGTGGGCTGGTTTGGCGCCCGCCTGGCCCTCGGCGCCCTGGACCGCACCCTGCTCGAAGCCGCACGCCTGGAGGGGGCGCATGGCTGGGCCTGGTTCCGCCACGCGGTGTGGCCGCAGGCCGGCCGGCCCCTGGTCGCCGTGTGGTACGTCGTTTATTTGCTGGCCCTGTGGGATGCCGAAACCATTTTGCTCGTGCAGCCGCCGGGCGGCGAGACCCTGGCCTTGCGCGTCTTCAACCTGCTGCATTACGGACATCATGGCCTGGTCAACACGCTCTGCCTCTGGCTCGTGCTGCTGGCCTTGCTGCCGCTGGCGCTCCATGGGCTGGCGCAACTACTCGCGCCCGTTGCCCGCCGGCGGAAAATGATCAGCGCCTGCCTGGGGCTGGCCCTGGCTTGCACGCCCGCCAACTCCCCCCGCTCCACCCCCCTCACCAGCCGGTTCTTTGAGCGCGTGGAAATCATCGGCGAGCGCGGCAGCGGCCTGGGCCAGTTCAGCAAGCCGCGCTCGGTGGCGGTGGATCGCGCCGGTAATGTCTATGCCGTGGACATGACCGGCCGGGTGCAAAAGTTCTCCCCCGACGGCAGGTTTCTGTTGTCGTGGCAAATGGAGGAAACCGCCCTGGGCAAGGCCAAGGGCATGAGCCTCGACGCCGAGGGCAACATCCTCGTCGTCGAGCCGCATTATCAACGGATCAATCATTTCTCCCCCGAAGGCCGCCTCCTGCGCCAATGGGGCCAGCGCGGCACCAATGCGGGCCAGCTCATCCTCCCCCGCGCCATCACCGTCAATGCCCAGGGCGACTTTTTCATTCCGGAATATACCGTCGTCGAGCGGGTGCAGGTATTTGCCGCGGCCGACCGCCGCCTGCTGGCCGCCTGGGGCCGCCCCGGCAGCGGTCCGGGCGAATTCAACCGCCCCGAAGGCGTGGCCGTGGACCGCCAGCATCGCGTGTACGTGGCCGACTCCTGCAATCACCGCATTCAAATCTTTGACGCCAACGGCCAATTCCTGCGGATGCACGGCAAGCCCGGCAAACAGCCCGGTGAGTTCAGTTATCCCTATGACATCAAAGTGGACGCCGAGGGCTATCAGTATGTTTGCGAGTTTGGCAACAGCCGCATCCAAATCCTCGATGCCCAGGATCGGCCGGTGGAAATCATCGGCGGTCCCGGCGCCCGCCCCGGCGAGTTCAACATTCCTGGGCCATCGCGCTGGATGCCGACGGCAACCTGTACGTGGCCGACGGCAACAACCACCGCCTGCAGAAATTGGTGCGCCGCAAGGGAACAGCGAAATAGGCCGGCCCCCTTCCGCCACCGCGGGTTTACTCCGCCCCCTCCTCCGGAATCAGCGGCTGCCAGCCAGGCAGCTCCTCGGCCAGCGCCTCCCGGCCGTCCATGGCCCGGGCGCGCCAGCCGGACGGGCTGAAGGTGATTTGCACCGCCCCACATTCGCGCGTGCACCACAAGGCCACCCGCTGGCGGGCCAGCCGTTGCCCCAGTGATCTCGGCGCGCGCCGATCCGCAGGAAACAGACTGTCGGCCACAATCACCAGCCGCGGTTGCACCAACCGCAGAAAACCATCGGCCAGCGGCTCCCCCTGCTCCGGCAAACCGCAAATCAATATGTCGGCCCGCAGTTGTCCGGCCCCGGCGCGCTGGGCCAGTTGGTGTTGGCCGGCACGGCTTAAATCGGACAGCAGCAGGCAGCCGCCGCCCGCCCTGGCGCGCCGCCACACCAGCACCGTGTCATCGGCGGCCCCGAGCGGCTCCTCCCCCGTGGGATGCAACAACTGCCAGCCTGCCAATTGAAAACCGGCCGATACCACCTGTCCCAGGCCGATGGCTTCAACGTGCTGCCGCCAGTCCCGATACGCCGCCGAACGATGCCACAGCGGCCCATACACAATGCGGCCGGGCCGAAACTCCGCGGCTAGGCTGGACGCGCCGCCCATCTGGCCCAAATCACCGTGGGTGATGACGAGCGCATCCAGGCGCGACACGCCCTGCGCGTGCAGAAAAGGAATCACCTGCCGCCGCGCCGGCTCGGCCCGGCCGGTATCCACCAGGGCCGCCCAGCCCCGCTCGCGCAGCAGCAGCGAGCAGCCGTCCTCCAGGGGCAGCACCGTCACCGACTCGGCCTGCTGCATGCGGGCCAACGGCGCCCAGGCCAGCACCATGGCCGCCATCAGCCCCCCCAGCCCGGCGCGCCATCGCGTCGCCAGCAACGGCAGGGACACCCCCACCCCCAGCGCCGCGTAGAGCATCAACCATCCCCAAGGCGGTTGGGCGGCGGGCCAGTGGCCCAACGGCATTTGCGCAAAACCCTGGCTGCACATGACCAGGGCCTGCATAAGCGCCCAGGCGCTGTGATTGAATATTTCACCCAGCGCCGGCCACCAGGCCACCGTCAACAGGCTGCCCGCCCCGGCCGCCACCGTCAGGCCGCCCAACGGCACCATGAGCAGATTGGCCAACAGACAAACCGGCGTAACCCAATGGAAATGCCACAGCACCAGCGGCGCCGAGGCCAGCCAGGCCACCACCGAAACCGCCAGCCCCTGGGCCAGCCAGCGCCACCCCGCCCGGAGCGCCAGGATCATTGGCGCGGTTTCGGGCGGCGCCAACGGATCAGGCTGCCCCCACGACTCCAGCCATCGCGCCAGCGGCGGCGCCCACAACACCAGCGCCAGCACCACCGCAAAACTGAGCTGAAAACCCGCTTGAAACAACTGGCGCGGCTCCCACAACAATATCAGCACCGCCGCGGCGCAGACGGTGTTCAGCGGTTGCGGCGGACGCCGCAGCAGCCCCCCGCCCCACCACACGCTGAGCATGATCCCCGCGCGCACGGCGGAAGCCGGCCCGCCCGTGGCGGCGATGTAAAACCACAACAACGGCAGCGCCACCAGGCGCGCGGACAACGGCGTCAAGCCCACCGCACGTGCCACAGCCACCAGCACCAACGCCAGCAATCCAATGTGCAGGCCGCTGATGGCAAACAAATGCATCGTGCCGGATTGCAGAAACGGCGCCGTCATCTCCTCGGTCAACCCGCCGCGCCAGCCCAACAGCATCCCCCAAAGCAGCCGCACCGCTTCCCCCTCCTCCTCCGGCAGGCCCCGCGCCAGCGCCGTCCGCGCCCACACTTGAAAGCGCGCCGGCAACGGCGGACGCGCCGCGCCGCCGCCCTCAAGCTGCCAGTCTGCCGCGCTGCGCGTGCGCACCACATAATCAATGCCGCGGTGCGCCAGATGCGCCCGGTAATCAAAGCCCCCCGGCAGCCGCGCCGCCGGCGGCCGTTGCAAGAGGCCCCGCAGCCGCACGCGCTGCCCGGCAAAAAAGGCATCGCCCAGCATTTCCGGCACGGTGACCATGACCCGCCCTGCCGCCGGCTCGGGCGCCTGACGCTCGCGCTGGAGCCATTCCACCTCCACCATCGCCGCACTATAAAGTTCCGTCCCCTGACCGCCCGCAAAAGGCTTCTGCAGCGGCGCTTCAAGCAGCCTGCCCGCCATCTCCACCTCCAGGATTTCGTCGCCCACCACCCGCCGCAAATCATGGGGACTCCACGGAAAACTCCAGCAAACCACGTGACACCACCCGGCCAGAAACACCATGAGCCAGAGCCAGGCCGGACCCCACCGCGCATGCGCCAGCGCGGCCAGCGCGGTGGCGGCCACGGCCGCCAAAAGGATCCCCGGCGGCGCTTCAAAATACCGTCCCGCCAGCACCCCCAGCGCCAGCAGGCCGCCCACGGCCAGCATGGGGCAGCGTCTCATGAGCGGGACAGCGCGGCTGGCAGCGCCGGGGACGCGGGCCGTTGCCGGGCGGCGGCGCGCCGCGTGCTCCACCAGGCCACGCCCAACCCCGCCGCCGCGCCCAAAGCGTCAATGGCTACATCCATCACCTGGCCCTGCCGGGAAGGCTCGAAGTACTGATGCACTTCATCCGTGATGGCGTAGGCCGTGGCAAAGCCCAAGGCAAAGGCGGCCTCCTTCCACTGCCAGTGGCCGGGCGGCACGTCCCGCCCCTGCCGCCGGGCGCGCCACACCAGCAGCGCCAGCACCCAATACTCCGCGGCATGCGCGGCCTTGCGAAATACCCATTGCGCCTGCGCGATGGTCCCGGGTTGAATGTCGGGAAAGAAAAAACGCAGCACCGGGCCGATGACCCGCGAGGTGTTGTCGGCCGACAACGCGCCGGTGGAAGCGATAAAGATGACCAGCATCCATAATCCCACCGGCAGCCAGCGGCGAAACCAGGTTGGCCGGGCGCGCATGGGGAGATGAAAGAGAAGGCCGTGGCCCGTGGCAAGTTTGAAGTGGCCCGGCGGCCCGGCCCCGCCTCATCCCTGGCGGAAACTCAGCCGCTGGATTTTCTCCCGCCCAAAACCATGCTGCAGTCGCTCCAATATCTCCTTCTGGCGGTACTGCACAATTTCCGCCAGCCACACCGAGCTGTCCACCGTCACAAACAAGGTGCCCCGCACCAGATTCACCGGCTGGGCGTGCGCGGTGATCTGGGGATCCAGCACCTGATTCCACACCTGCCGAATCTGGCTCTCCTGCACCCGCTGCTCAAACCGCCGCCGCTCCCACACCCGCGCCAGCACCTGCCCCAGCGGCTTGGCCACGTTGGCCCGCGCCTTTTCCAGCGGGCCGTAGTCCATGCCCCGCCACTGGGCCAGCACCTCCTCCTGCGCGCTCAGCGGCGGAGGTCCTTTGGCCGGGAGCTTTTGCCTGGGACGCCATGCCATGCCCTGATTCTGAACCTCTCCAGGCCGCCTGGGAAAGCGGAAAAAACTGCCCCGGCAACCGCCCGCCCCGCGCCGCTGGCCCGCCAATTTCTTTTGGCCCCCGGATGTAATCCGTGCTATCTCCTTAACCTATGAGAGTCGGCAAATTACTGCACACGCGCTACCGGGTGAATGACCTGGAAAAAACCGTGCGTTTTTACAAGGACATCCTCGGACTAGAGGAGGTGCGCCGCCACAAATCGCCGCGCGGCTCGGAGCTGGTCTTTCTCAAGGCCCCGGGCAGCGAGGAGCAGATTGAGATTTGTTATTACCCCGCCAGCGGGCCGGTGCAGGTGCAGCCGGATTTGACCCATCTGGCCTTCGAGGTGGACAGCCTGGAAGCCTTTGCGGAGCATCTGGCACGCCATGGCCTCAAGTATTCGGACGGCCCCATCCTCAAGCCCGACGGCGGCGGTTTTGCCTTCATTGACGCCCCGGAGGGTTACGAGATCGAGCTGATCCAACGTCCCAAATCCGGAGCCTCTGCCGGCTATTAATCGCCCGCCGCCCCCAGGATGAGTCCGGGCAGGCTGAACCGGGAAAAAGGCAGAAAAAACTGCGTGATTTTTCCGGCGCGGCTTCCTTAAATGGGGGCATGATCATCTGGATTCTGGCGTTGGTGCTGGTGCTGGCCTCCGCGGCCCTGGGCTACACCTGGGGGGCGGTGCGCACCGGCATAACCATGGTGGGTTTGCTGCTGGCCTCGGCGCTGGCCACGCCGCTGGCGCCGTTATTGTACCCCATTTTTGACAAACTGAACCTGGGCACCAAGTTTCACGGCTTCTTCATCGCGCCGCTCATCATCTTCCTGCTGGTCATGGTGGTCTTCAAGGTGGTGGCCACCAAGGTGCATCAAATGCTCGACACCCATTACAAATACCACGCCCCGGAATTCGTCCAGACGCTCTGGCTGCGCACCAATGAACGCTTCGGCGCCGCGCTCTCCGTGGTCAACGCCACCCTCTACCTCATTTTGATCGCCGTGTTCATCCAGGTGCTCGCCTACCCCGTAAGCCAGCTCGCCTCCGGCGACCAGGACTCCGCCGCCTGGCGCTACCTCCTCAAGGCGCATGAGGCCCTCGAATCCACCAAAATGAATCGCGTGGCCGCCGCCTTCAATCCCGCCCCCAAAAAATACTACGAGGTCTCCGACCTCATGGGCATGGTGTACCACAACCCCCTGCTGGTGGGGCGCCTGACCAGCTACCCGCCCATCATGGAGCTGGGCGAGCGCGATGAATACCGCGTCATGTACGATCGCATCGCCGGGGATGTGGAGTTCAAGAAAACCATTCTTTCCATGCCCAAGACGCCCTTTCAGCAGATCATGGGCGAGGAGTCCTTCCGCTTGATCGTCACCAACCGCCCCTACATGAACGAAATCCTCAAGCTCGATTTCAAAGACCTTTCCAATTACCTCGCCACGGGCAAATCCGCCAAATTTGACGAGCCCATCCTCGGCCGCTGGGTGTACAACTACCAGGCCTCCCTCGCCGAGCAGCGCCGCACCCGGGCCACCTGGAAACGGGCCGAGTACAACCAGCTCATGGCCAGTTACACCAATAATTTGCACGACGTCACCCTCCTGGGCCTGATCAACAACAAACTCGTCATCAAGTCCGGCGGTCATGGCCAGCCGGTCAACATCTTGCGCGGCACCTGGGCCAGGGAAAGCGGTGATCGCTACACCCTCAGCGTGGACGGACCTTGGGAAAAGGACATCCAGGTCCGCGGCTCCCGGCTCCTGGCCCGCTTCAAACTCGAACGCGAAACGCGTATCGTCGTGTTTGACAAAGAATAAGGGGCGGCATAACACCTGCCCGCCACCCCCGGGGGACGGCAGGCAGCCGGTTTTCCCCCCCTTCCGGCATTGACTTTCAGCAGGGAATCAGGTTGGCTGGCGTCATGCTAAAAGCCGGCATTGTCGGGTTGCCCAACGTGGGCAAGTCCACCCTGTTCAATGCGCTGATCCGCGCGCACAAGGCGCCGGCCGAAAACTACCCCTTTTGCACCATCGAACCCAACCTCGGCGTGGTGGCCGTGCCGGACGACCGCCTCGAGCAAATCGCCCGTGTCGTCCACGTCCCCCGCCGCGTGCCCGCCACCATCGAGTTCATTGACATCGCCGGCCTGGTCCGGGGCGCCTCCCGCGGCGAGGGCCTGGGCAACAAATTCCTCAGCCACATCCGCGAAGTGGACGCCCTGGTGCACGTCGTCAGGTGCTTTGAAGACCCCGACATCCACCACGTCACCGGCAGCATTGACCCCGTGCGCGACATTGACATCGTCACCACCGAGCTCATCCTGGCCGACCTGGAAACCCTCCACCGCCGCCAGGAGAAAATCGCCCGCGACGTAAAACGCGGCGACCCTCATGCCCTGCAGGAGGAGCAGTTGCTCAAAAAGCTCGAAGCCCACCTGCAAAGCGGCAAACCGGCAATCGCCCTGAATCTGTATCCGGAAGAGCGGGCCATCACGCGGCATTTCTTCCTCCTCACCGACAAGCCCACCCTGTTTGCCGCCAACCTCAAGGAAAACGAGCTCGCCGCCGCCCCGGAAAATCCCCACGTGCGCCGCGTGATGGAATATGCCCGCGCCCACCACGGCTGCGACACCGTGCCCATCGCCGCCCAGTTGGAAAGCGATCTGGTGGACCTGACCCCGGAAGAGGCCGCCGAATACCTGCAGGCCCTCGGCGTGACCGAGTCCGGCGTGGCCCGCCTGATCCGCCAGACCTACCAGCTCCTCGGCCTCCGCACCTTCTTCACCTTCAACCAGGAGGAGGCCCGCGCGTGGACGATCACCGCCGGCGACACCGCCCCCAAGGCCGCAGGCGTCATTCACAGCGATTTTGAAAAAGGCTTCATCAAGGCCGAAGTCGTGCCGTGGCAGGATTTGGTGCAATGCGGCTCCGTGGCCGCCGCCCGCGAAAAAGGCCACTACCGCATCGAGGGGCGGGAGTATGTCGTCAAGGATGGGGACGTGATTTTGTTCAAGTTCAACGCCTGAACGGCGGCCTTCGGATTTCCCACCCGCCGCCCGCCATGGGTGGACCCGCGCACCCCGCATTTGGGCTGGCCTCCCGCGCCTTGCCACGGCATAATTAGGCGCATGTCAACCGGCCAGGTCATGACCTTGCGCATCTGCCTTGTGGCCGCCGCAGGCGCCGCCCTGGTCCTCCTCATCCTCGGCGCCGGTCCGCTGGAGCGCGCCCTGGCCGCCCTCGGCCTGGCAGCCTGTGTGGCGGCCCTCTGGGGGTTGCGCGGCCGCCTGGTGGTGGCCGCGGAGGATTTCCACGCCTTGCAGGCGGAAAACGAACGCCTCCGCGAGACCCTGGAAACCCAGTCCGCCCGCCTCGTCGCCGCCGGCGAGACGCTCAAGGATGAAACCCTGGAAAATGTCTGGACCAGCCAGAGCTTGGAGCACCAGGTCCGCTACGCCAACACCCTCATCAACGCCCTGGGCGAGCCCCTGCTGGTCATCAGCAAGGCCGGCAACATCACCCGCGTCAACCCCGCCGTCCTCAAGGCCACCGGCTACACCGAGGCCGAGCTGATCAGCAGCCCGCTGCACAAAATCTTCCGCGCCGCTTTTGAGGACATGCAAACCAAAGTGGACCCCCTGCCGCCCGCCTTGAAAGAAGGCCGCGAGCTGCTCGAGCGCACCGGCTACCTCGTCAACAAACAGGGCGCCATCATCCCCATGCATTTCAGCCTGTTTCCCCTGCGCGACCAGGAAAAAGTCGTGGCCGGCATCCTGCTCCTGCGCCAGCCGCCCCCCAAACACGATCCGCGCGCCGCCGCCGCTTCACGCGCATGAAACACATCCTCATCATTGACGACGAAGCCCCCGTCCGGGAGGTGCTGGGCCGCGCCCTGACCCGCCAGACCTATCGCGTGACGCAGGCCGCCAACGCCGCAGAAGCCCGCCAGGCCGTGCAACAGCAACGCCCCGACCTCATCATCACCGATCTGCAAATGGAAGACACCGATGGCCTCGAGCTGGTGCGCGAGTTGAAAAACCTGGCCCCGGGCGTCCCCGTGCTCCTCCTCACCGGCGTGATTTTTGATCCCGAGGTGGTGGAAAAAACCATCCGCCATCGGGTCGAAGGTTATCTGGAAAAAACCGTGCCCCTCCAGCGCGTGCTCGAGGAGGTGCGCCGCCTGCTCACTCTGCCCCCCGCCGGCCTTATTCCCCCGGAATCATCTCCGCCCCGGTAATCTTGAAGGCAAACGCATGCTGGCAGGGCGCCTCGTCCGGCCCCAGCGCCGGCAAATCCACCACCAGCCGCCCGTTCTCCAACCGATGGCTCAACACGCCGGCGCGGCCCAGCATCGTCACCTGCGTGCCCGGCGCCACCCGGATGTCCCGCACCACCAGTTGCCGCCCCGGCCAGCCGGGCGTGATGGCATAAACGGTGTCGCCTTTTTTGGTGAACCAAATCTGTTTCACCGCCAGCTCGCCCTTCGGCTGCTGCCCCACCTGCTCCATCAGGTTGAACTTAACCATGTACTCGCCGTATTGCTGCCCCGGCCGTTTGCCCTCGCTCCACTGGCACGAGCGGCCCGCGTAGCGCGTGCCGTAGATCGCCTCCCCATTCACCCGCAGCCAGTCGCCGATCTCCAGCAGCCGCTGCTGCATGATCACCGGAATCCGCCCGTCGGCCGTCGGCCCGATGTTCAGCAGCAAATTGCCGCCCCGGCTCACCAGATCGCAGAGGATGTAAATGAACTCCCGCGCCGTCTTGTAATCATCAATCGTCTCGGCGCGGTTGAAACCGTAGCTGTAGCCCATCCCCCGGTTTTCCTCCCACGGATGGCTGGCGTCCTTCAGCCCCGCGGCATACTCGGTGGTGTAATAGTCGCCGTGTTTGTGGCGGCAATCCTTGCCCCACCGGTCATTCACCACCACCTCCTCGCGGCAGGGCGACTCATTGAACAGCCACGCCAGCAGCTCCTCGCTCTTCCAGTCCTTCGACGGCATGTCCCATTCGCCGTCCGCAAAAATCAGGGCGGGCCGATAGCGCGTCACCACGTCCTTGAATTGCGGGATCATGTGCTCCTCCACATACCGCTGGCGGTTGGTGAGCCACAGCGGATTGTACCACTCGTAGAGCGAATAATAAAAACCGTACTTCAATCCCCGCTTGCGCACCGCCTCCCCCAGCTCGCCCAGCAGATCGCGCTTCGGCCCCACCTCCACGCTGTTCCATGGCCGGCCCCACGTCTTGCTGGCGTGCTCGCTCGGCCACAGGCAATACCCCTCATGATGCTTCGAGGTCGGCACTACATACTTCGCCCCCGACCGCGCAAAAATATCCGCCCACTGCTCCGGGTTGAACAGCTCGCACCGAAACAGCGGCGCAAACTGGTGGTATTCAAACTCCGCGCCGTAGTTCTTCACGTGGAACTGCCACCACGGATTGTTGGGCTTCTTGTCGTAAATCCGGTTCCAATACCATTCGGCATATTGCTTCGGCGCGCCCCACGCCGGCACCGAGTACACCCCCCAATGAATGAAAATGCCAAATTTCGCGTCGAGGAACCACTCCGGCGTGGGCCGCCGATCCAGCGATTCCCACCTCGGCTCGTACCGCGTTTGCGCGCCGGCCGGCACCAGCCCGCCCAGCACCACGGCCAACGCCAGCCCGCCCCAAAGAATCTGTGGCTTGGTGGAATGTTTCATGGAAATGAATGGTGTGATGAATTGCAATCTTGGTGAACCGCCCCGGCGCTCGCCACCCCCGCCCCGCCCGCGCCTCCCGCCGCTCACGTGCCCTTGCCCTGGCTCCCCAGTTGCCGCGAATAAGGCGAGTACAAGTTGAAGTATATCCCGCACATCGGCCGGTCGGTGTCCGTCTGGCTGACCATCACGGTGATCTGGCGATCCAGCGCGATGCCATGCCGCAAACCGGCCGCCCGCGTCTCATAGGCCCGAATCGCCTTCTCCACCAGCCGCCGCAGCGCGCTCTCAAAATCCTCCGTCGGCTTTTCCAGGCACACAATATACCGATCATAGGCCTGCAAAGCCTCCTGTATCTCGCGCTCAAACAGGTCAACGGTCACACGTGTCACACCCTGAAGATGCCATGCCCCGCCTAAATGAAAAGCGCAAAATCCCCACCACCCCCCTCAAACCACTCCAGCTCCCACCCGCTCCTGCCTCCGCGCCGCGGCGGCCTCCCCGCCCGGCTCCGGCCCGGTGATTTTCGCTTGCCCTGCGTGCAGGAAACCGTAGGATGTAATTACTTAATACTATTAAATAATTCCTATGATGCCCACGCTGCCGCTCCCCTGCCGCCCCCTCCACCCGCTGGCCGCGGCGCTCGCCCTCGTGGCGGGCGCCCTGGGTTTGCCCGCCGCCGAGGTGAATCTCGCGCTGGTGGCCTCGCCCTCCACCTCCTACGTGTCGCCGCATGAAACCCTCGCCGCCCTCAACGACGGCTTCACCCCGGCGCATTCCGATGACAAACGCCACGGCGCCTATGGCAACTGGCCGCGCACCGGCACGCAATGGGTGCAATATGACTGGAGCCAGCCCATCGCCACCCGCCGCGTCGAGGTGTACTGGTTTGATGACCGCCGTGGCGTGCGCCTGCCGCGCGCCTGCCGCCTGCTCTACTGGAACGGCACGGAGTTTGTGCCCGTGCCCGGCGCCGAGGGTTTGGGCCTCCAGGCCAACCAGTTCAACGTCACCACCTTCCCGGAAATTAAAACCACCCGCCTGCGCCTGGAGATGGAGGGCCAGGAGCGCTTCTCCACCGGCCTGCTGGAATGGCGCGTGCTGGATTCCGGCAACTCCCCCAACTTCCCCCCGCGCGTCACCGCGGGGCCGGATCGCATCGTGGTCCTGCCCGGCCGCACCTATCTGGACGGCGTGGCGCGGGACGACGGCAAAGTGCTGCCCGCCCCCACCGTGCGCTGGAGCAAAATCTCCGGCCCAGGCCGCGTGACCCTGGAAGCTGCGGCGCAAGCCGCCACCACCGCACGCTTCTCCGCCCCCGGCCAGTACGTGCTCCAGTTCTCCGCCCACGACGGCGCCGCCGAGGGAGCGGACACCTTGCGCATCTGGGCCGAGCCGCCCCCGCCCGCCCGGGCGCTGGAATGGCTCCCGCCGCAACGTTACCAAATCACCAGTCCCTTCTGGCGGCCGCGCCTCAAGGCCCTCACCCTGAATTGGCTCCCCCACTGCATTGCCAAAATCGAAGACCCCGCCACCCGCGAGGGCGGGCTGGAAAACTTCGTGCAGGCCGCCCACAAACTGGCCGGCAAAACCGGCGCCCGTCACCTCGGCCCGGTGTTTGCCAATGCGTGGGTCTTTAATACCCTCGAATCCATCTGCCTCGCCCTCATGGTGGAGCCGGGCGACGATGCCGACTGGCGCGCCGGCCAGGCACGCCTCCAGCAAACCCTGGAGAAATGGATTCCCATCCTCCTCGCCGCCCAGGAGCCGGATGGCTATCTGCACACCCAATACACCATCGAAAACCGCCCCCGCTGGCGCAACAAGCACGATCATGAAGGCTACGTGGCCGGCTATTTCATCGCCGCCGCCCTCGCCCATCACCGCCTCACCGAAGGCCGGGACACGCGTCTGTACGACGCCGCCAAAAAACTGGCCGACTGTTGGGTGCGGCACATCGGCCCGCCACCCAAACGCCCCTGGTACGAAGGCCATCAGGAGTTGGAGCAAACCCTGGCCCGCCTGGCCTGGTATGTGGACTTCGTGGAAGGCCCCGGCAAAGGCCGGCCGTATTTCGAGCTGGCCAAATACCTGCTGGACGCCCGCAACGGCGGCGAGGAATACGATCAGAGCCACCTCCCGGTCACCCGCCAGTATGAAGCCGTGGGCCATGCCGTGCGCGCCGCCTATTCCTATTCCGCCATGGCCGATGTGGCCCTGGCCACCCATGACCCGGATTACCTCAGCGCCGTGCAATCGCTCTGGCACAATCTGGTGCACTGCAAATATTACGTCACCGGCGGCATCGGCAGCGGCGAGACCAGCGAAGGTTTCGGCAAAAATTATTCCCTCCCCAACGCCTCCTATTGCGAATCCTGCGCCGGCTGCGGCATGGTGTTTTTCCAGCACAAAATGCAGCGTCTCTGGCACCAGGCGCGCTATGCCGACCTCTACGAGGAAACCCTCTACAACGCCGTCCTCGGCAGTGTGGACCTGGAAGCCCAGAACTTCACCTACACCAATCCCCTCGACTCCTCCGCCCCGCGTTACAAATGGCACGCCTGCCCCTGCTGCGTGGGCAACATCCCCCGCACCCTCCTCATGCTGCCCACCTGGATGTACACCCTGGGCCAGGACGCCGTGTACGTGAATCTCTACGCCGGCAGCGTGGTCACGCTGCCCCACGTCGCCGGCGCCCCCCTGCGGCTGGAGCAAACCACCGAGTATCCCTGGCAGGGCCGGGTGACGCTCACCGTCCAACCCGCCGCCCGCCGCACCTTCTCCCTCCACCTGCGCGTGCCCAACCGCCAGACCAGCCTGCTCTACACCAACACCCCCGCCTGCGCGGAAGTGCTGAGCGTGGCGCTCAACGGCCGGCCCGTGAAAGCCGCCGTGCGCGACGGCTACGTCACCTTGAAACGCGCCTGGCAGCCGGGGGATCGCGTTGAACTGGAGCTGCCGCTGCCCGTGCAGCGCATCAAGGCCGATGACCGCATCACCGCCAACCGCGGCCGCGTGGCCTTGCGCCGCGGCCCGCTGATTTACAACGTGGAAAGCGTGGATCAAAACCTCGAATCCCACCTCCCCCCCACCACCCCGTTGAGCACAGAATGGCGGCCGGATTTGCTGGGCGGCGTGGTAATCATCAAAGGCGTCTGGGCCAATGGCGCCCCGCTGCTGGCCATCCCCAACTATGCGCGCCTCAACCGCGGCGGCCGCTCGATGGTGTGGATGAAGGATCAATGAGGCGGGCGCCTTGATCCCACCCCCTTTTGCACCAGGTGGGCCGCGTCTGGCAGCCGCCCGCGCCTACGGCTCGTTGTAGCGCACGCGGTAGAACCCGCGCGGCCCCGTGGTGGGCGCCAGAAATTGATTGGTGTTGGAAGTCACCGTAAACCACGGCCCGGTGGGATTCACCGAATACTCCAGCGTCCCCATCCGCCCCCAATTCAGGAACATGCCGTTGCGGTTGAGCGCCGCGCTGACCTTCGCTTCACACGTCACCGTCACCGTAAATGTGCAGACGGCCGTGTTCCCCGCCGTGCTGGTGGCCACATTGGTCACCACCGTGGTGCCCACCGGGAAGAAGCTCCCCGAAGGCGGCGTGGACACCACCGCCACATTCGTCTCATACGTGGTGAACGCCCGCACCTCGAAAGGCACCACCGCCCCCTGCCCATTCTGGCACGGCACCGTCAGGTTGGGCGGGCATTGAATCGTCACCGGCGAGGGATCAATCACCGCCACATTTACCGGCACCATCCCCACATTGCCGCTGTAATCGGCCACATACACATTCACCGTGTACACCCCCGGCCCCAGCAACGTCCCAGCCGGAATGGATTGCTCGGGCACCGGATACTCTTGCCCGCAATTATCCTTGCTGGTCGTCTGGCCCGCGATGTTGGGCACCGCCGCCATCCCCGGATTATTCGGATTCTGCGCCACATTGACCGTGTAGTTCACCGTCGGCGGCATCACCTGCGGCTCCAGCACATCCCCAAAGTACACGCACCCCGGATGCCCATAAGAATCATACGTGCCCCACCCATACACGGTGATGCCAAAACTGGTGTCCGCCGTGAGAATGTGCCGTCCCACCGCCACCGGCACATTGGCCACCGCCATGAAGGTGGAGCCAATGGGCTGAAACAGCGACGGGCTGACCGGCGCGCCATTCAACAGCACCGAATTGGTGGCGAAGGTGGGGATCATGATCTGCACATAGTTGACCGGAAAATCATTGGTGGGCGTCACAAAAATGTACGCGCTCGAATAATGCCGCGTCGCCTGCACCTGCACCATGAACGGATCCGCCTGCGGGTTGCCGTCAAAATCCGAGCTGGTGGCATATTGCGCCAGCAGCACCGGCTTGCTCGCGTAAATCTCCGAGCGCACGGTCAGCAGCCGCTGATGGTATTGCCCCCGATTCAGCGTGGCCGCCAGCAGGCCGTTCACATACACCTCCGTGCCATCCTGCGCCGCCAGGATGCGCAGGATGTCGCCGTTGCTGCGCGTGGCCAGCGGCGCCACGTAAAAGGTGTTGCCCCACGCATTCACCGGCAGCAGTTGCTCCACCACGTAATCACAGAACCACACCGCATCGGACGGCACATTCGCGCAATGATGCCCCGCAAACACCGCCACCGGCTTGTCCGACTTGATCACCGTGCCGGTCAAATCCGCCGGCGCGTCCCGCGTGGCGCGCAGTTGATAGACCTGCCCCGGTTGCAGGGTGATCTGGTACGGCACCCCCGCCAGCCGGCTGCCCACGGTCACCTTCGGCGTGATGGTGACCACCGTGTTGCTGTGCGCGGCAGCAATCGCAAACTGGCTGCCGTTCAAATACGGCACCCCGGCGTGCACATTGCCATACGCCATGACCAGGTATTCCGTCCCCAAAACCGAGGTGTTCAGCGCCTGGTAACTGTCCGTCGTGTACCGCGCATGATTAAACGCCGTCACCCGCACATCCCGGTTGGCCGTCACCCGGATGCCCAGGTTGGTGATCGCATCCTGCAAATTCCCCAAATCCGCCGCCGTGGGCAGGGTGATCCGCGCCACCAGCGTGGTGGGAATGGTGTAGTTCACCAAAATCCCCAGCGCCGGCGCGCTCACCGTGCCCGTCGTCCCCGCCGGCCCTTGAATGGCCAGCGACGGCCGCGTCGGATTGTCCGGGTCCGGCGCGTAGTTGCCGGGGAAGGTCAGCCAAAACTCGCGCCCTTCGCAGCCCAGATCACAACGCTCCCGATCCGGAATGATCTTGACTTTGTGGTCCTCCACCTCCCCATCCGGCGCCGACCCCGTAAAGGACAGGGCGCCGCCCTGCAGCGTGAAGCGCCACCGGCTGAACGTTTCCCCCAAAACGGCATTTTCCGGCACGTCAAAGGTGAGTATCTGCCACCCCGGGCTGAGCAGCTCCCCATTGAACACCTGCTCCCCCGGATCCGCCCAACTGCCATTGCGGTTGAAATCTATCCACGCATACAACCGCCCGCGCGTGCTGGCCACCACCTGCACCGTCGCCTGCCGCCCCGGCACCACCGCGCTGGTGAAAATCACCCCGTCCTCATCATAAGTGCTGGTGGGATTAAGATCATCCCCGTCGGCATTGGGGGTGGGCTGGCCATCCGTCTCGGCGTCAATTTGATAACCCAGATAAACGTCCGCGTTGACGGTGTGCCGCGCCCCGTTGTCGCGCAGCAGGGTGGGATACGGCGCCGGCGCGTCGCCAAAATCCACCTCCGACTGAATAATCACGGGGTAATCCTCCACCTCCCCATCCGGCGCCAACCCGTAGGGATTCAGCTTGCCGCCCTGGCTGACGCGGAAGCGCGCGTAGGTCAGTCCGTTCTCGGCCCGGGAAAACACCAGGAACGACAGCCGGTTGGTGCCCTGAAACACGGGCACATCGTTGAATATTTGATCCTCCGGATCCTCAAAAGAGCCGTTGCGATTGAAGTCCACCCACGCATCCAGCCGCGCCCGCTCGAAGTTCCCCGTCACCACCACCTCCACACTCGCCCCGCGTCCCGGCGCCAGCGTGCCCGGCAAAAACACCCCGTCCTCATCGTCTGGCGCCCCCTCCGGCCGTTGATCGTCAGTCTTGGCATCGCTGCCCGGCTGGCCATCCGTTTCCGTGTCCCTCACCCACCCCAGCATCGGCCCCACCGCCACATGGCGGGCGCCGTCCTTCTCCAACGTGGTGCGGTAACTGTCCGGCGCATCCCCAAAATCAAACTGTTGCGCCTCAATGAACACGCGGTAATCCTCCACCTCGCCCGTGCTGGACAGCCCCACATAGCTCAACTGCTCGTTCTCGGCGCTGATCCGGAAACGGGCAAACGTGGGCCCCTCTTTCGCCGACGCCGGCACCAAAAATTGCAGCACATTCGTCCCCCGGTTGACCAGTTGTTGGAAGAATATCCGCTCCTGCGTCTCCGCCCACGAGCCGTTCCTGCCAAAATCCACCCACGCATACAAATAACCCCGCTGCGACGTCCCCGCGACCACCACCTGCACCGTGGCCGTCTGTCCCGGAATCAAGGGCGTCAAAAACGTCACCCCGTCCTCGTCCGGCCGCTGCGGATCCGGCACCTTGTCATCGCCCAGCGCCTCCGGATCCGGCTGCCCATCCAGCTCGGTATCCACCACATTGCCCAGCGTCACCCCCCCCGGAACATGCCGCGCCCCGTTGGCCTCAAGCTTGGTGGGATAAGGATCAGGCGCATCGCCAAAGTCACGCGGGCTGGTCTGGCTCAACGCCAGCCACGGCCCACAGAGCACCAGCGCCAGTCCCGCCAACAGCCACGGGCTGGCACGGCCCTGGAGAATCGTTCTTGCTTTCATAAGCCAAATTAAATTGCGACCCCGGGCGCGCCTTCGTCGGCCGCCGGCCGCCCGAAGTCTTCGCTCCCCCCCGCACGCCGGGCCCCGGTTGTAGGGTTAGTAAGCATATTCCACCGTCGAGGCAAACATCAGCGTCAGCGTCAGATGGGCATGCACCACCTGCGTGGCCGTGGTGTGCAGATTCACCGCCAGCCCGCTCAGTCCCGCGCCCCAGAGCATGTCCGCAAAGCCTTCTCCCAACACCTCCCGCACCGTGTCAGAGCCTTGATTGAAGCTCAGGTCAAACCAGTACACGTCATTGCCCGCCCCGCCGGCCAGGTAATCATCGCCGCCGTTGCCCCGCAGCACATCATTGCCCGCCCCGCCAAACAATCGGTCATCGCCGCTGCCGCCGTACAAGGTGTCGTCGCCGTCCAACCCATACAACCACGCCATGCCGCTGAAGGCGGTGGCATTCAGGATGTTATTGCCGGCGCCGCCCGTGAGATAAACCCAGTTGATGCCCGTCATCAGATTGATCTCCGTCCCAATCCGCATTTGCGCGTCGGTCACTTCAAAATCCGCATCCCGCACCTCATACACCCCGTCCACCGAGCCGCCGTTGCCGATGAATTCATCCGCCCCCAGCCCGCCCCAGAAGATGTTGTCCAGCGCGTTGCCGATCAGCCGGTCATCACCGTCCCCGCCGCGCACGTATTCCACGGACAGCCCGCTCGTCAGCACCAGCGTCAAATTCGTCGCATGCACCAGTTGCGGCGTCGTCTGCGAAAGATTGACCCGCACGCCCGTCGTGGTGGTAGGCGAAAAGTCCAGCAAATCCAGCCCGCCCCCCGGACCGGGCAGCTCGTCCACCGTGTCCTGGCCCAGCACCTCGTCCACATCAAACACGTAGGTGTCGTCGCCGCCCCGGCCGCGCAGTAGATCATTGCCCGCCCCGCCAATCAACGTGTCCCGCCCGCTGCCGCCAATCAGAATGTCATCGCCCCCCAGCCCGATCAACGTGGCCGCGCCGCTGTAGGCCGAGGCGTCCAGCGTGTTGTTCCCCGCCCCGCCAATCAGCCGCGCCCGCGCAAACCCGCTGTGGCTGTCCACCGTCGTGCCGATGGTCAGAGTGCTGTTCGTCAACACCATGTCGGCATCCGCCGTCTCCACCAGCGTGTCAATCCCGCCCCCGCCCGCCAGCGTGTCCGCGCCGGGGCCGCCGGTGATTTCATTGTCCAGGGAATTGCCCGTCAGGGTGTCCGCCCCCGCGCCGCCAATGAGGTTTTCCAAATCCTGCGCCCGGAAGAACAGTTGCAGCTCGCCCGCCGCCACATTCTGGATCGCCATCAACAGCCCCAGATTCACCGTCACCGGCACATTGAAAGCGGAGAAATCCAGGGTGTCGGTCCCGCCGCCCCCAATCACCACATTGAAGTCATTGAGCACCGCCCCATTCGGGGTGAACACAAACCGATCATGGCCCTCGCCTCCCTCCAGCCAGTTCGGGCCGGGGCCGTCCAGGAAAACATCGTCACCGCCCAGCCCATACAGCCACGCAATGCCGCTGAAGGCCGTAACATTGAAGGTATCGTTGCGCTCCGTGCCGGTGATGGCGGCCTGCTCGACGGCAACAAAGTTGATCGTCGCCGTGCTGCCGGTGAAGCTCAGGCTGCTGTTGGTCAGGGTCACCGTCACGCCTTGCGGCGCGGGGAGTCCCGCCGGCAGCAGCGCCAGCACCTGGATGCGATCATCGCCCCAGCCGCCATCAATCAGCAACGGCCCCCGCAGCCAGCCGCTCACGTCAAACCGGTCATTCTGCGGGCTGCCCGTCAGATTCACCGCCTCAAGGTCCACCAGCGTATCCACCTCATAAATGCTGCGATCCACCGGCGACGGCGCGGGATCCACCTGCGTGATGAACAGCCGGTGATTCTGCACCACAAAGACCACCTCCCACACCGCCCCCGTGAGATCCTCGGTCAGAATGTCCGTGCCCTCGCCCCCGTCCAGCACATCGTTGCCGCGCCCGCCGGTCAGCAGGTCATTGCCCGGCCCGCCCAGCAGCGTGTTCACCCCGCTGCCCCCACGCAGGATGTCGTTGCCCTCCTTGCCCGACAGCGTGGCCGCGCCGGAGAAATTGGTGGCATCCAGCAGGTTGTTGCCCGGCCCGCCAATCAGTTGGGCGCGCTCCACCGAATTCAACAGCATCGGGCCGGAGGCCAGCGACATCGTCAACGAGGCATCGCTGAGCGTGAAGTTGGCGTCCGCCGCCCATACCACCGTGTCCAACCCGTCGCCGCCGCTGAGGCTGCCGCGCCCGGTCCAGCCGGTGAGCGTGAAAGTGTTGGCCCCCGCCCCGCCCGTCAGGTGCGCCACTTCAATGCTGCGCAGGAGGTCCACCTCGCCCGTGCCGCGGATCAGGCGGTAATCGGTCAGTGTGAAATGCGTATTGGCCGTTTCCTGGATGGTGTCCTGGCCTTCGCCGCCATCCAATTCGTCATTGCCGGGGCCGCCGTCCAACAGGTCATCCCCGCCCTTGCCGTCCAGCAAATCATTCCCCGGCCCGCCCCGCAGAATATTGGCATTGCCATTGCCGCGGATCACGTCGTCCAGCGCGCCGCCCCGCACCTCTTCCAGGCCTTCGTTGAAGAAGCGAATTTGCAGATGGTCATTGACAGTCTGGTACACCCCCAGCAACCCCAGATTCACCTCGATGCGCCGCGTCGTCGTGCCGGAGAAGTCCAAAATGTCGTGCCCCGGCGCGCCCAGCGCTTCCACGATGGTTTCCATCCCCCACGGCTCATCGGTGTCGAAGACATACGTCTCGCTCCCGTCGCGGCCCTCCAGCCAGTCATTCCCCGGCCCGCCCAGCAGCACATTGTCCAGCGCATTGCCCCGCAGGAAGTCATCGCCCTGGCCGCCGGTGACATTTTCCAGATCATCCTGCAAGCTCAGGCCCAGGTTGCCATTAACCGTCTGCGCCGCGCCCACGATGGCCAGATCCACCGTCACCCCCGCCACCGTGCCGCTGAAATCCAGCGTGTCCCGCCCGCCGTTGCCGCGGACGGTCACCGTCCCCAGCGGCGCGTCGGCGACAAACAGGAAAGTATCCCCCGCCGCGCCGCCCAGATAGGTGTCATTGCCCGGCGTCGCCACAAACGTGACCGGCCGCGAGTACCCGGAGGCGTCGAACGTGTTGGCCAGCGAGCCGCCCGTCAGCGTCACCTGCTCCAGGCTGGCCAGATGATACGTCTGCCCGTTGGGCAGGCTGAGCGAGGCATCCTTGGCAAAACCCGCCACCAGCAGCCAGTACAGACGCTCGGCCGGCGTGGCGTCCTTCAACACCATGTCCATGTCATGTTGCACGAACACGCTGTCCGTCCCTCCGCCGCCCGACACGAAGGCCGTCTGCGCCCAGTTCACCATCTGGAACCGGTTCGGCTCGGCGTCGCCCCACAACTGCGCCACCTCAAACACATCCAGCATCGTGTGCACGTTCAACGGCACATAACTGCCCAGCTCCAGCCGCTCATGCGTCAGCGTCCCGGGCGTCAGCGTCAGGCCCGCCACTGACCGCGTCGAAATCACCGTGTCGCGCCCGTGGTCCCCGCGGAGGGTGTCATCCCCCTGGCCCACCGTGATCTGATCGTTGCCCAGCCCGCCCAGCACAATGTCCACCCCGTCCCCGCCCGCCAAAAGGTCATGGCCCAACTGGCCGTTCAAATAATCAGCCCCCATGCCGCCCTCCAGACGGTCATGCCCCGGCCCGCCGGTGAACAGCAGATTGCCGAGGTATTGCGGCAGGTGAATGTTGGCATACGCATGCACCACCGCATAGCCGGGGATGTTGCCCGAGTCGCCCAGCAAAATGTCCCAATCATCGCCGCCCAACACCACGTCATCATCCGTCACCGTCGGACTGCCATCCCCCACGATATAAACCGTGGCCGTGTCATACGGCCGGCCCGTCGCGTCATTCACCGCCACGGAGAACCACCGGAACTCGTTGAAGCCCAGATTGCGGTTGTGGATGGGGATGCGCACCGTGCGCTCCGTCTCGCCCACGTTGAACACCAGAATTGCCGAAGTCGCCGTGTAGTTGCGCGTGGCCGCCGGCTGTGCCAGCGCCCCCTTGGCGCCCGTGCCGTCCATCGTCTCCACCACCACCACCCCCGGCCTGAAGGAGGTCGAGCGGATCACCGTAACATCAATATACCCCGGCACGCGCTCCGACACGCTGAACGTGTTCTGCACAAATTGATACGTGCCGCCCGCCGCGTACTGGTTGGCCGGCGCCAGCCCGGCGTCCACCGTGGTCTTGGTGGGGTTGATGCCCGTGATGGTAAAGGCCCGCGTCCGGCTCACGTATTCCGCATCGCTGTCGGTGGCCGTGCCATCCTGCGCCGGGTTGGCATCGCCCACATTGGGATCCACAAACCGGTAACCGTCCGGCAGCTCAAACTCCACCACATACGTGCTGGAGGACAGCGGATCACCGGCCCGCAAATACAGGTTGGTGAAGCTGTAACTGCCGGTGGTGGTATAGATGGCGTTCACCGGGTTGCCCGCCGCGTCGTACAACGTCACCACCACCCCGCCGGTGTACAACGTGTCGCCCGCGTCCTGAATGTTGTTCAGGTTGTTGTCCAGCCAGATTTGCCCGCTGATCACCCCCGGATAACTCTCCGGCGTGACCGAGAAGATCGGGCCGCCGTCATATATCGGATGCAGGGTCACCCCCGCCGGCAGGCCGTACACCGTCTGCAAATTCGTGCTGCCCGTCACCACCACCACCGTGGCGTTGTACACCCCCTGGTTCACCGGCATGTTGGTGTCCGTCGCCGTCTGCCAGTGCCCGCCCACCACATGATCATCCCCCGCGCCCGCATCCAAGGTGTCATTGCCCGGCCCGCCAAAGAGCGTGTCGTCCGTCCCGCCGCGGCCCACTTCCTTGGCCTGCTCCGGCAGCGTGAGGCTGAAGCTGTTCTTGTAACCCACCGGCGCAAATGGCGACAGGCCCACCACCCCTTCAAACGCCGCCGTCTGCACCTCGTTCTCCGTCGTGCTGTAATATTCGCCCGACCACAACAACAGCGACAGCGGCCCCAGCCCCTTCTGGAACGGCGACTTCACCGTCGTGCCGTCCACCGCAATCGTCACCGGCCCCAGCGCCACCGGCAGGCTGTATTCCCCGGCGGCGTTGGTCTTCACTGTTTGCTGCTGATGAATCCCGTTTTGCAGCCAGGTCAGGGTGACGCTCACATTTTCAATCCCACCCTCGCCCAAATCCATGAAGCCGTTGCCATTCCGATCGTAGAACACCCTCCCCGTCACCGTCTGCAGATCATCGTCATATATCGGGCACGCCGTGATGTACGTGCGCTCCGCCAGCGTCGCCCGCACCGGGTTGCTCAGCCGCACCCCAAACCGCTCCGTCAGCTCCGGCGTGGCATCCCGCGTAATGATCACATTCACCGTCGTCTGCGTCCCGCCCGCCGGGATGAACGCCGTCCCGCTGGCCGCCGTGAAGTCCTGTCCCGCCCGCGCCGTGCTGCTCACCGTCGTCCAATCCACATACACCCCGCCCGGCGGCGCCGGTTTGTCCAGCGCGATCGTGAACGTCGCCGTCGTGCTTCCCGCCCCCGTCCCCTCCTGCACGCCCCGCACCACCGTGAACAGCCCCGTCACCGGATCCATGAAAATGCCCAGCACCGGCGCCAGCACCGAGGCCTGCGGCAAATCCGCATCCCGAATCGTCAACACCGCCGTGTCCGGCGCCGCATGGACCGGCCCGCCCGTCGGGTTGTTCAGCGAGAGCAGCACCGTTTCATCGCCTTCGCTCAGGCCGTCGCTGTAAATGGGGATGTAAATCGTGCGCGTCACCTCATTGCCGCGGAAATACACCAGATACCGGCGCGCCGCGCTGTAATCCACCCCTGCCGTGGCCGTGCCGGGCGTGGTGCTGAGCACCGCCAACGCCTGCGGGCTGCCCGGCAGCCGGTGCAACGTGATGGCCGCATAAGTGATCCCGCTTCCCGGCTCCTGCACCGTGTAGGCGGTGTCCGAGAAGAAGATGCTCCACGGCGGCAGCCCCACCGGCGCCGCCAGATCATCATCCTTGATGACGATGGTAAAATGATTGCTCTCCCCCAGCGGGTTGGCCGCCACCTCGGCGTTCTCCGCGTTGAGCAGATTCAGGAAAAAGTACTCGTCCCCCTCCGGCCGCAAATCCCCAAAAATGCGCACCGTGATCAGCTTGCTCGTCTCCCCCGGCGCAAACACCAGCGCCCGCTGCTCCGGCGGCAGGCTCTCCAGCGGCAGCGCCTGATAGTCGGCCGACTCCCCGGCGTCGGCCGTGTACACCGCCTCCACCGCCGTGCCCGGCGCCGTGGCGTAATTCACCTTCACCGTGTGCCCGCTCATCGCCGAGAGGGAGACCTGCACCGTGACGGTGACGTAGCCCGAGTTGCCCTCAAACACACTCGCCAGATGCGAGCCGGGCACCCCCACCTCATGGATGGACACGCTCACCGGCCCGTCATCATCCGGGATGATGCCATACGCCCGCCCGTCGCCAATCCGGGCGTAGGTGGGGTTGAACAAATCAACGTAGAAGGACTCATCCGGCTCATCCAGCGCGTCCTGCCGCAGTGTCACTGTGATCTTCTTCTGCGTCTCGCCCGGCTGGAAGGTGATCAGCCCCGGCGCCGGCTGCACGTAGTCGCCATCCGGATACAACGGCCACGGCCTGGCCGGATTGGGATCGCAGCCGCAGTCGTACGCCGAATCCACCAGGTATTGCACCGTCACCGCGTACGTGCTCGGGTTGGACAGCGACACGATGAACTCCGCGGTGACATTCTCCGGCACGGTGTAAACGCGGGTGCCATTGAGCAGCAGCGTGGACGGCGGCACATAATCGGCTATCGAAATCTGCGGCACCGGATCATCATTGGCAATCGTCACCAGCACCGTCGTCTCCGGCAACGTCGGCAGTTTGATGCCCGCGCTGGGGTTGCTCAATATCACCCGGAATTGCTCGTGCTCCTCGTACATCAAATCCCCCCCCACCGCAATCGTGATGGCCTGCTGCGTCTGCCCCGCCGCAAACGTCAGCGTCCCCGACACCGGCACATAATCCCCCGACGCCGCCGTGGCGTTGCGCTCCGGATACAGCGCATCGTTGCCGTCCGCCGTCCGGTAGTTCACCGTCACCGCCGTGCGCTGCGGGCCGGACAACGTCACCAGCAACGTCACCAGCGTCTGCCCGTTGTTGCCCTCCGTCACTGTCACCGGCGCCACGCTCACCAGCGGATCCCCCTCATATCCCGCCGCAATGGCCCGCTCCGTCTCGTCAAACGTCAGTTGGAAATCCGGCGTGCGCCCCACCAGCGGGCCGCTCGGATACACATCGCTGTCATTGCTGGCGGCCTCCGCCTGGGCCGCGCCCCCGCCAAATTGCGTGATAAAGTTCAACCCGCTCACCGCGCTGAAGGTGAGGTAGTACCGATCCGGATCCAGGCCCGTGAAGGCAAACGTCCCGTCCACCTCCGTCACCTCCGTCCCGATCAGCAGCCCGTCATTCCGGTACAGCGTCACCGTCACCCCCCCAAACCCCGTCTCGCCCGCGTCGCGCACGCCGTTCTTGTTCAAGTCGAAGAAAATGGCCGAGCGTATCGCAATGCCCGTGTCCCGATCCCCCGTCCGGCCCATCGCGTCATCGCCAAAAATCGTGTCATCCCCCGGCCCGCCGTCGAAAAAGTCATTGTGATCCTCCTCGATAATGGTGGTCTCGCCCTGATTCATGAAGTTGCCGCCGTACAGGAAGTCATTGCCCGGCCCGCCAAAGAGCACGTCCACGTTGCCCCCGCCTATCAAGATGTCATTCCCCTTCACCGTGCTCCCGCCGCCCGGCAGGTTGCGCACCACCACCCCCGCCGTGGGGATGGCCGCAACGGCCGCGCGAATCCCCGCCAGATTCGCCGCCGTCACCGGCAGGCCGTTGATGGTGATCGGGTTGGCCGGATCATCATCGCCAATCAACAAATCAATGCCGCCGTGGCCGTTGGCCCAGTCGCTGCCCGGCCCGCCCAGCAGCAGATCGTTGCCGTCCCCGCCATACAGCTTGTCATCGCCCCCGCCGCCGTCCAGCACGTCATGCCCAATGCCGCCGTACAAGGTGTCATTGCCGTCATCCCCCCGCAGCCAGTCATCGCCCTCCCCGCCCCGCAGAATGTCATTGCCGCGCCCGCCGCGGATCAAATCGTTGCCCGCCAGCCCCTCAATCACATCATTGCCGTCACTGGAAGTGCCCGTGCCGTCATCCCCGTACAGCTCGTCATCCTCCGGGCTGCCCGTGATGGTGTCATTGCCCGCGCCGCCATAAATGCGAATCGCCGTCGGCCCCGCCACCAGCAGGTCGTTGCCGTCCCCGCCGTAAATCACCACGCCCGTCACGCCCGCGTTGGTGCTGGCGTAAATCTTGTCATTCCCGCCGTCGCCGTAGGCCCGGGAATTGGCGCCGTCGCCCAGGTAAATCGTGTCATGGCCCGGCCCGCCGTGCACCTCCACCGGGGAGAGCACGCCGCGGAAGTCCAGATAATCATCCCCCTGGCCGGCGTCCGGCACCACCACCCGCGCCACATTGTTGAACGTCTGCCGCCAGTTGCCCCACTGCACTTCCACCGACTCGCTGCCCGCCGCCCCGCCCACATGCTTCACGATGAACGTCTCGGCGTTGTCGGTGGTGTCCACCTCCAGCCGGCGCGCGGCGCGGCTGCCAAGGTTCAGGTACAAATCATTGCCCGACAGCTCGGCCAGCACCGGCTCGGGGCAGGTGATCTTGATTTCAAAGAGGGTGATCTCGGCAAACCGCCACGTCTTATCAATGCTGAAGAAGAACAAATCCACCTTCAAAAACGCCTCCAAAAACAGATAGATCCGGCCGGTGATGTCAAAGATGCAGCGCGGATCCTGCTGCGCGTTGGCCACCAGCTCGCTCACCCGGATCTTCCCGTCGTCATTGATGTCATTCAAATCAAACGTCACCTCAAAGCCCAGCCCGCCGTTGACCCCCGCCTTCACAATCGCCAGATCGATCGTGGCCCCCGCAAACAGCTCCCCATACAACCGCACCTCCGGCTGCTCCCGCCCCTGCGCGTCAAAGTCCAGCACGTAAAACCCGTCCAGAATATCCAGGAAATTCTTGTCCTCCGCGCTGATGAACTTCTGGATGCCGTAGGTGTCGTACCCGAAGCCAATGTTGAAATCCGCCCCAATGGTCCCGCCAAACTGCGCGTACAAGGGCGGGTAGATCGGAATCTTCTGCGTGTAGGTGAACTTGAACCGGAAGGTTGGCATCCGCCACTCGATCAGCCGCACCGGCTGCCCCGTGAACAGATTGAACAGCTCCGCCGGATTATCAAACACCGGAATCTTGAAGTTGCTCAGGCTGCCCACGTCGCCGGCAAACTCCGACACTTTCTGCGTGTACGTGCTGCTGGCCCCCGGCCCGGTGGCGGCGGCGGCCATCGTCGCAATGTCCTCCATCGCCCGCGCCGCCAGCGGCTCCAGCGCCTGGATCGCCGAACGCCGCCCGTCATTCCCCTCCAGCAACCGGAAGCTGCCGAACGGAATCAAAATCGTCCCGCTGCCCAGCCCGTCCAGCTTGTTGATCATCTCCACCACCGTGATCACATCACGGATGAAATCCATCGTGGACGGCTCCAGCAGCCCGAACGCCTCGGCCAAATCCAGCAGCGTCAACTTGCGCCCCGCCAGATCCGACAGCACCGGCAGCCGCGCGGTCACAATGTCAATGATCGGCTGGATCGGCTCGGTCACCCGCCGGATCTCCTTCAAAATCGGCCCCAGGAAATCCGACAGGAACGTCCCCAGATCCAGGCGGATGTTGGTGAACTCAATCTCCGGATCCTGCGCCCCCTGATTCGTATCCGCCCGCCAGCCCAGATGGAAGTCCGCCAGCACCCGCGGGAAGGCCGTGTTGCCGCCAAAGCTCGCCACCAAGTCCAGATTGACATCCGCCACCGCCCCCAGCTTGGCGCTCAGAATGTCACTGAATTTCGTCCCGCTCGAGAACAGCTCCGCCACCGTCAGCTTGCCGTCCCGGTTCGGATCCCGCAAATCCACCTCAAACGCCCCCTCGAAATAGCTGGGCCGGTCCGCATCATCCATCACCTCCAGTTGCAGGAACAACAACTGGCCCGCCGCCCGCAGGCCGGGAATCTCGGCCCGGAAGAAGACCCGCAGCTCGGGATTGGTCGCCGGCGCCGACGTATTGAAATAGAAACCGTTGGTCAAATCCACCCCGAACCCAAACTTCCAGTCAAACCCCAGCGAGAGCACCACGTTGCCATCCACCTCCAGCCCGAAGCCCGGCACGCCAATGTTGAAATCTATCGGGTTGCCCGTGGTGTCCAGCAGCGCAATCGTCCTGGCCAGCCGCAGGTTGACCACCAGCCCCGTGTCGCAATCCAGCCGCACGTCCAACTGGCTGAACCCCGCCGCCACGTCCAGCGGCTGGCCCGTCTGGTAATTGACCAGCCAGTTCAAGCCGCCCGGCCCCAGCGAATTCCAGAACGCCTTCTTGATGGCGTTTTCCAGCGCCGTGATGCCGTTGCCGCCCGCCGCCTCCACCTCCTCGCGCAGCTCGCGCAACAAGCCGTTGCGGAAGTCCCCGATGAAATTGGCCGCGCCCTTAAGCCCCTTGCCCACCAGCGGCAAATCCACATTGTACACCACGCTGCTCAGCCCGTCCTGCACCCAGCCCAGGAACTTGTCCAGGCCGTCCAGGATCGGGCCGATGCTGTTGGCAATGACATCACACAACTCCAGCCCGTCAAACAGCTTGCTGAAGTCCGGCGTGACGATGAACACCTTCTCCAGCGTGCCCGCCCCCGTGTTGCCCGTGGTATTCGCCTGCCCGTCATCGTCCGCCGTGAGGGAGGTCGGCGCAAACGCCCCGCCCGCCCCGCTGGCGCTCTGGATGGCGTTGCGCGCCGTCAACGCCGTGGTCACCCCCGCGTCAATCTGCACCGTCAGCGTATTGGTGGCCGCGCTATAGGCCGCGGTGGCATTGTTGCCGCTCAACGTGTCAGTGAACACGATGCGGTAGTTGCTGATCGAGCCGTTGCTGCGGATCCGCAAATCATTGTGCAGCCCCGCAAACTTCACCACCTTCTCCGCCCCCACCGCCTCCGTGGACACCGCCTCGCTCAGGAAAAACCGCACCAAATCCGGCGCCTCCACCACCAGGTAATGATCCGGATACCCATCCCCATTCGTATCATTGCTGCCGCTCAACGGCGTGGACTCCAGCGGCGCAAAAATCGGCAACTGCGCGCTCGCCCCGCCCTCCAACTGCAGCCGGATGAAGTCCGCGCTCAGCCAGTTTTCATCCAGATACAGCCGCCCGTCCCCGTTGCTGTCCTTCAACCCCACCTTGAAGATCGCCCCGCGATCCCCCTGGGCCGCCCCGGTATCCGGATCCCCATCCTGATCCAGCGTCACCCGCCCCCCCTTGATGAAAATGCCAAACACCGACCCCAGCGACGCCTCCAGGCTGATGTTCGTCCCCGCCACCTTCGCCAGCATCTCGATCCGTGTGCTCTCGTAGAAGAACGGCCGCGCCGTCCCCGGCGTGGAGACATCCAGCCCAAACTCCAACACCAGCGACGCGCTGGCGCTCACCGTCAACTGCCCCGATCCTTTGATCTGCACCAGCGTGGTGGCCAGCTCCAGAAACGCCCGCACCGTCGGATGATTCCCCGCCAGTTGCGACACCAGTTGCTGCAAATCCAACTGGAACGGCAGGCTGTTGGCGTAACCGGTCGAAAAGTTGAACGCGAACTTCAGCGCCGTCAGCGTGATCGTCCCCGCCCCCGTGTTCGTCCCGGCCGGATTGTCATTGCTCGTCAACTGCGCCAGCCACGGCGAGCCGCTCCCGCTGGCGGTGGTGATGGCCTGCACGATCGCGTTGGCCGTCGTCTTCCCCGGCTGAATCTTCAGCGTCAGCACCTTGCTGCCCGCATTCCATTCCGCCCGGGCCGCACCGTTGGTGATCGTGCTGTCGCCCACCACCACCACCCGGCTGTTGTTCAACGCCGCCCCGTGGGTGTTCGCGTAGATCCGGAAGCCGTTGTTGAAACCGTTGAAATCCACCACCACCGCGCTGGCCGCGCTGCCCGAGCCGCCGCTGGTCACCAGGCTGCCCGGCGCCACGCCGTTGTGATCCAGCGAGAGCGTCAGCACGTTCGGGTTCAGATGGAACAGCGTGTCAATCTGCCGCTTCAGCTCCGCCAGGGTGTTCTGCAGGGTGTCCCGCGCACTGCTCGCCGACAGCCCGTCAATCAAATCCGCAAACTTCTGCGCGTAATCGAGCATGTCGTTCACGCTCAAATTCACAAACGGCAGCGGCTGGTCCAGAAACGAAAACGCGCTCAACTGGCTCAACTGCGCCGCAATCCCGTTCAGCGCCCGCACGATCGTCGTAAAGTTCAGGCTGGTGAAATTCGTCAGCGTGGACAAATCCGGATACGTCACGAAGATGCCCCGGTTGTTCGTGGCCGGATCGTACGGATGGGCGTTGTAATTCAGATGCTTGATGTCCGGTATCCACACCGCCACCTGCGGATTGCTCCCCAGCGGCAGCGAGAAGCCCAGCCCCCCCACGCTGATGTTGTTCAGCCGCGCCAGGAAGCTGCCATTGAAACTGAACGCCGGCGCCAGATTGCTGATGTTGTTCGACGACGTGCTGTTCATCAGCTCCTGGAGGTAAAACCGCCGCTCGCCCGTCGTCTGATTTTCCAGCCGGAGGGTCGCCGTGATGGGCGCGGGCGTCACCCCGTCGTAGGCCAGCGTCCCAAACGCCCCGCCGCTGGTCGTGATCTCGACAAAACCGAACTTCAACGCCCCCGCAATCCCCGCCGCCGTGGTGTTCACCGCCAGGCTGGCGCTCAACTGCGCGTTCTCAATGAACAACCCCTTGATGGGCGCCGTGGCCGCCGCCACCAAAATCTGGTCATGCGTCGTCGCCGCGCTGCCGTCCAAATCCTGCACGTCCGCCCCAAAGCCAATCTCGGTGCCAAACGGATCATTGCGCGGCGTGATCACCACCACCCGGTTGATGATCCCCAACTGATTGTCCCGCGCGCTCAACGCCAGCCCGTTGCCCGCCTTCTGGAAAACCAGCACATCGCCCAGCGTCCCGCTCCCGTACGCCGCCCCGGCCAGCACCAGGTTCAAATCCTCCGCCAGGTGCTCGATGCTGTTGTTGCCCGTCGTCTCCGTCTGCCTGAGGATCAGCGGAAACCATTGCGCAAATGTCCCGCTGCCGCTTGGCAGCACGTCATTCAGGTAAATCCCAAAGTGCGCGTCCGCCGTGATCCGCCCGTGGCTCGGCGTCGGCACCGTGCTCGAGGTGAACACCCGCGGCACCTCCGCCGCGCCCAGGTCAAACCCCAGCGTCAGCGTAAAGCCCACCTGCACATTGAATTGCAGCGCCCCCGTCAGCGACGCCCCCGCAATCGGCCCCAGCGCCAGGTTGAAATTGAACGGCAGCGTCGGCGTGCCAAACAACTGCTGCGTGTTGTACGCAAGCTGCCGGCTCACCGTGTAGGTGTACATCCGCTGCATCGGGTTGTAGAGAATGCCGCTGTTGCCGTTCAACAACCCGTCATTGAACAAATCCGCCAGCGCCACGAAAAACTCCTCCGTGCGGAACCGCTCCGTCAACACCCCCGTCTGATCATTCGTCGCCGTATTCCCATCCCCCGGCCCGAAGCCCAGGCTCGCCACCGCCGCATCCGCATCCACCAGATTCAGCGTGGTGTTCTTCGCCACTTCCTCCTCCCGCAGCGCGATGACCACCTTCCTGTCCCGGTTCAGCCGCGCCTCCAGCCGCCCCGCCAGCCCCTGCGCCGCAATCGCATTCTGCAGCAGCGTCACCAGCTCCGTCCCCGTCCGCGTGTTGGGATCCCCCACCGTGTCCGTCACCGTCAGCGTCACCACCGGCTCCGTCCCCAACTGCAGCTTCATCACCGCCCCCGCCAGCGCGCCCGTGTGAGTGCTGGTCTCCGTCAGGCTGCGCGATTGCAGCTCCACGCTCACGAAGTATTTGTAAATGGTGTCCACATAAAGCTGCGCCCAGTTGAACGCATCCCCCAGCGTCTTCCCGCCCGTGAACGGTATCTCCACCTGGAAAAGCGAGCTGCCCGCAAACGACTCAAACCAGTCCCCCAACTGATTCAGCAGCATCACCCACTCAAACGGACTGGCCTTGGCAAAGTCAAAATTCGCCAGCGACGTCAGCGCCGGCCCGGGGAGGATCGTCCCGTTGTCAAGCGTCAGCAACAGCTCGTTGTTGCTCAGCCGCCGGAACTCCACCGTGCTCCCCACCACCCGCACGCTCAACTGGAACGGCAGCGCAAAACTTCCCACATGCAGATGCCCGTCCACGTTCACCTGCACATTCGTGCCCCCCGGCACGTTCACCACCCGGCTGCCGTCCGGCGTCGTCACCGTGGTGTTCACCGCCGCGCCCGTGGTGTTGAGCTTCAACCCGATCGTCCCGCTCAACCCCACCAGCCCCGACTCAAACTGCAAATCCGCCTCCGCCGCCAGACCCGCCCCGTTCAAAATCATCGCCCCGGCCCCCCGGTCAAACGACAGCACATTCACCGACCCCATCTGCACCCGCAGTTGCAAATTCGTGGCCCCCAGCTTGAACACGTCCTCCAGCACCGTGTCCCCGTTGGTGTCCACCCGCGCCTTCTCGATCACGAAATTGCCGCCCAATGTGATGCCCCCCATCAACCCGGTGATCTCCGCCGCGCCGGACACCGCCAGGAAGTTGTGATAATACGGCCCAATAAACTGCAGGCTCACATTCTCCGCCGGGTTGTCCGATATCGGCACCACCACCGGATTCGGATCCCCCACATTCCCGCCGGTGTTGTTCAGGCGCAGTTTCAAATTCTGCGCGTTGATCCCCAGCCCGCCCGCATTCGCCAGCGTGGCGCTGGTCACCCGCACCTCGCCCGCCAACCCTCCCGCTGCATTCAGATAAAACGCCCCCCGCCCGCCGCTCACCTGCAGGCTCACCGGCCCCGCCCCCAGCGTCGCGCTCACATTCGACGCCGCAATCGTCACGTAACCCGGACTCCCCTGCACCAGCGTCAAAATGAACCGCCCGCTCAAGGATTGCGTGCTGCTCCCAATGGGAACGTTGAGGGTGATGGGCACCGGCCCGGAGTCCAGTTTGTTGAACGGCCCCGCCGGCAGATTCAACGCCGTGGGATTGCCCACCGCCTGGTTGAACGCCGAGCTGGTGTTGTTGAAGCTCCATTGGAAGGTGTGCGAGAACCCCGTCCCAAACGCATTGATGCCCACCGTGATCTGCCCCTCGCCCATCAGCCCCGCATCGGTCATCATGAACAAACCCGCACCATTGCTGGCCGTCAGCAGGCTCGTCCCAAAATTGAAACTCACATTGGCCGCCGTCACCGTGATGACCCGGCTGCCGCTCAGCGTGTTCTTTTGTTCAAAGCTGAAGTCCCCGTTCAACCCCACCCCCAGCACCGTCAACGTCACCCCCTGGCCCCGCACCTGCACATACGGGCCGGCCGGCAGATTCACTGTCACCGGCGCCCCGCCCACGTCCACCGTCTCGCTCACCGCCGCATTCCGGTCATTGATCCGCACCGTGAACGTCCCCCCCACCGACACCCCCGCCGCGTTCACCCCCACCGTCGCCGTCGCCGTCCCCGCCAGCCCGCCCTGGCTCAAAATAAACGCCCCGCTGCCATTGCTCACCGTTAATATGTTGGAGGCCGACGCCCCAAAGTTCAGCGCCATCCCGCTCCCCGCCACCGTCACCACCAGCGCCCCCCCGGAGGTCTGCTTGCGCTCAAACACAAAACTGCCCGTAACGCCAAACCCCTGCACTGTCAGCGTGGCGCCACTGGCCGTCACCCGCAGGTACGGCCCCGCCGGCACATTCACCGTCACCGGGCTGCCATTGACATTAAACGTCTGGTTGAAGGCGGACGCCGTGTTGTTCAAGCTCACGCTGTACGTCCCGCTCAAACTCACCGCCGGCACGTTCAAGCTCACCTGCGCCGACAGGCTCCCCGCCACCCCCGCGCTCGTGAACACCAGCGCCCCCTGCCCCTGCGTCACCGTCAGCAACGGATTCGTGCCGTCCGAAAAGTGGAAGCCCAGATTCGCCACCGCCGCCACCGTCTGCTCGTAACCATTGGCCGGATTCCCATCCGCATCCCGCGGTTCAAACAGAAAATTCCCGCTCAGACTGGCCGCCGGATTGGTCAGCGTCAACGTCCCCTGGCCTGTCACCCGGAAATACGGCCCCGCCGGCAGGTTCACCGCCACCCCATTGATGTCCGGCACCGCCCCGGTGGTGGTATTGAACGCCACTTGCAGACCCGTCGCGCTCAAACCAAGATTCGGAATGGCCGGGCCAGTCGCAAAATCCAGCGTCAGCGTCCCCGCCAGCCCGGAATTGAGCACCACCAGATTCCCCGCCCCATTCTGCACGCTCAACACCCGGCTGCTCCCCGAACCCACCTGAAAACTCACGTTGCTCGCCTGGAGAATTGTCTCTGTGCCCACATTCTTGAGCGTGAAGCTGCCGCTCAAGTTTTGTCCCATCACCGTCAAAGTGCTGTTGACATCCACGCTCAGCTCCGGTGCCTGATTATATATATCAGCGCTTTGCACCCGCACCACATACGCCCCCGTCAGACTGAAACCCAAAAAGCTCAACGTCCCCGTCAGCGGAAACGCCGCATTCAACGTCCCCGTGGTGGAGACGTTGAACGCATTGCCCACCGGCGTCGTGCCGTTGGCCAGATTGGTCAAGGTGGCCATCGTAATCCGGCCCCCGGTCAGCACACTGGCATCCGGCGCCGCCGTCACTCCCGTCGCCAGGGCCACCGTCCCCCCGCTCGCGCTCAACGTCTGCGTCCCCACCGGCGTGTTAAACGCAAAACCAAATCCCCCCAGCCCGCTCGCATTCACCGACGCCCGCGCCCCCACGCCCTTCACCCCCACAAAAACCCCGCCGTCCCGCCCAAAGGAAAAATTCAGAAACGCGCTGCTGTTCACCGTCACCGTGGGAGCTGACCCGCTGAACACCGCCCCAAACACCCCGCCCAGGATGTTTTGCAGCGTCGCATTAACCGCCGTCGGCTCCAGCTCCACATTCACATCCCACCACACCGGGTCACTGCTGCTCACCCCGTAATGGCCCAGAACACCCCGCACCCGGAAGGTGAATCCCGCAAAGCTGGTGTTATCCCACCCTTGAATCGCCGCCGTCACCTGCGCCACAGTGGGGATGCCGCTCAATACCGACAGCATCCGCGCCCGCAAGCCGTTCAGGAAGGCCGTCCCCATGTTGGCCAGATTCCCCAGATTGGAGCCAATGAATGGCAGGCTCTGGGCAAACTGCCCAAACGTGTCCAGACGGTCGGCCACCTCCCCCAACCGTTGCAACGCATTCAGTAATTGAGTGTCCAGCCCCGCGGAAAGATTCGGCGTCTGCACCATCGTCAGCCGCAAACCCGTCGGGGTGTACTCCGGCTTCAACGCCCAATCCGGATGCCCCGCGATGCCCACCGTACCCAGCCAGTTGGCAAACTCGCCCTCCCGCGTGCCCCAGGTGATGACATCGAACGTCTGGCCCAGCGCCGGAACATAACCGCCTTGCGGATTGAAAATAATCTTGATCGTCCCATTGAGGCGGGCCGTCCCCGTCACTTGAATCCAATCATAGCCCGTCCCTTGCCCCAAACCCTCAATCTCAATCTCCGTAATCGTCTCCGGCCCCGGATTAAACTCCCCCATGGTAATGTGACCCGGGGAGTTGCCCGGCCGGATGACACCCGCCCCGCCAATACCACCAAGAATCGTACCACTGCCACTAACCACCTGCCCTGCAGCCAGTTCCAAAGTTTTTCCGCCCAAATCCAGCACCGCCTCTGGCGTCAAATGCAGGTCCCCACTCCATCTCATCGGAGGGCCATTGCCCGCGTGCAACGTCTCCACCATCTGCGCGGCATACCACGAAATGGCTGCGTCCGTCCCCACGCCGGGACTCTCCTCCTGGCTTCCAGTGGTGTGGATTGCCGGCCGGAGCGGCTCAGAAATTTGGACGCCAAGGATCTCCCCGCTGCTCCCCGCGCCCGCCTCGCCTTGACTGTCTCCCGCCGCCTCCCCGTCTGCGGCCGGCGCAAACAATTCACCCTGGCCGGAATCAAACAGGGGAGATGAGGAGTTCTGCTGATGTGTGCCGCCGGGTTGCTCCCAAGTCATTTCCTCCGCCACATCCTGCCCCGGCAATGAAGGCAACAGGCACGGGACGCCGGCACACAAACCATCCCCGGAAAGCAGAACTCGGGGTTCTAGTGCCTCCAAACTAAACGACACCGCATTTCGCTGCCTGTGCAAACAATCCTCGCTGGCCCCCCAAACGAAGAAAACAAGCTTCTCTCTTACTTGTCTATTTGAGCGCTACGTTTGGTTGTCTGTCGGCAACCTTAACCCGCTCCCGGCGGATGTCAAGAAATTCTTAAATTAATTTTTAACTTAACTTGCTCATCTGGCGGACCGGCCCGCGCCCTGCGCCGCCATGCCGCCACGCAGAAGGAAAAACAATCGGCGTTATCCCGGGAAAATGACTCCCCCCTCCTCACCGCGCCTCCTGCAGCGCCTGCCGCACCTCCGCCGCCGTCCTCAGCTCCGGCCCGCAGCTTTGGCCCGTGCACAGATGCGCCGTTGCCCTTCCCTCGCCCGCCTGCCCCGTAATCGTCAGCCACGGCACCCACACCTCATGCGCCGCCCGCAAAAGCTCCTGCGTCGCCTCCGCCCCCGGCGGGCCCACAATCTCCAGCCGCCGGGCCGGACGTATCAACCACGCCGCCGCCCGCCACGCCGCCGCATGCGCCGAGGGAATCTTCTGCATCCGCGCATATTGCAGCCGCAACACCCCCGCCGCCGCGTCGTGGTAACGTTGCTGCCCCGTAATCTGGGCCAATTTCAACAAAACCGCCGCCGCCATCGCATTCCCGCTCGGCTCCGCGCCATCAAAACTGTCCTTCACCCGCAAAATCAGCTCCGGCGACGCCTCGCTTTCCCAGAACCCCCCCTGCTCCGCGTCCAGAAAACGCTCCAGCATCACGTCCGCCAGCGTCATCGCGAAGGCCAGCGCCTCCGGCTCCAGCGTGGCCTCATGCCACGCCAGATGCCCCCACGCCTGAAACGCATACGCCTTGAGCAACTGCACCTCGTCCCGCTCCCCCTCCCGCCAGCGGTGATGCAGCCGCCGCCGCCCTTCATCCCACAAATGCCGCCGCACAAACGCCGCATTCCGCCGCGCCGCCGCCAGCGCCTCGGGCATCCCCAGCGCCACGCCCGCCCGCGCCAGCGCCCCCAGCATCAACCCATTCCACGACGCCAGCACCTTGTCATCCCGCTGCGGCCGCACCCGTTGCGCCCGCACCGCCAGCAACCGGGCTTTGGCCTGCGCCAGCAGGCGCGCCTCCTCCGCGCTCAACTGGTCCTCCACCACCCGCAACACATTCAACCCCCGCAACGGCTGCGGATGGCTGTGATCCACGAAATTGCCCGCCTCCGTCACCCCATAATGCTTCACCACCACCGCCAGCTCCTCCGGCGGCAGCACCTGCCGGCACTCCGCCAGCGTCCAACAATAAAACTTCCCCTCATGCCCCTCGCTGTCCGCGTCCTCGGCGCTGAAAAACCCCCCCTCCGGATGCGTCATGTCGCGCAGCACATACTCCACAATGCCCCGCGCCACCCCCGCCAGCCCCTCCTCCCGGCTCACCCGCCAGGCGTCCACATACAAATCCAGCAGTTGCGCGTTGTCATAAAGCATCTTCTCGAAGTGCGGCACCGTCCACTCCCCGTCCACCGCATACCGCGCAAAACCGCCCCCCAACTGATCATGGATGCCCCCCCGCGCCATGGCCCGGCAGGTGTGCAACACCATCTCCACCGCCGGCCCGTCCCCATACGCCACCCCGTACTCCAGCAAAAAATGCGGCACCGCCGGCTGCGGAAACTTCGGCGCCCCACCAAACCCGCCGTGCTCCGCGTCGTATTCCCCCTTCAACGCCTGCGCCGCGCCGCCCAGCAGGCTCTCCTGCCAGACCGGCGCCTCCGCCGGCCGCTGCGCCAGCCAGGCCGCCAGTTGCTGGTACAACGACGCCGCCGAATTCTCCACCTCCGGCCGCCACTCCCGCCACGCCCGCGCAATCTCCTCCAGCAGCTCCTTGAACCCCAGCCGCCCCTGCTGCGTGTGCGGCGGAAAATACGTCCCCCCAAAAAACGGCTTCAACTTCGGCGTCAAAAACACGCTCAACGGCCAGCCCCCCTGCCCCATCAACGCCTGCACCGCGCTCATGTACAAATGATCCACCTCCGGCCGCTCCTCCCGATCCACCTTGATGCTCACAAAATGCCGGTTCAACACCGCCGCAATCTCCGGATTCTCAAACGACTCCCGCTCCATCACATGGCACCAATGACACGTGGAATACCCGATGCTCAGAAAAATCGGCTTGTCCTCCGCCCGCGCCCGCGCAAACGCCTCCTCCCCCCACGGATACCAGTCCACCGGATTATATTGATGCTGCCGCAGATACGGCGATGCCTCACGCCCCAGCCGGTTCGCCACCCGCGGCCCCGCCCCGCTTTGCGATGCTGCTTGATCCATGCCCCAACATAACCCGCTTTGCCCGCCCGGCCAAAGCCCAAAAAACCGCCCGCCCCCCTGCGCCTCAAATAATCGTCCCGTCCGGCACCACCCCGTTCTTCGGAATGATCACGATCCCATCCCGGATGTAATACAACGGATGATCCACCTTGTCCGGCTTGCCCGCCGGGCTGATCACCACATTGTCCCCAATCCGCGCATTCTTATCAATGATGCAATTCTCAATCCGCGTGTTCTTCCCAATCCCCATCGGCGGCTGCCCCCGCGCCTGATGCTCCGCAATCGACTCCGCCGACTCATAAAAATCGCACCCCATCAACACCGTCCGATGCAAATAACTCCCCGAGCCAATGATGCTCCGCAGCCCGATCACCGAGTACGCAATCGCCGCCCGGTTGATGATGCACCCATCCGCAATGATCGCGTGATCAATGGACGCCCCGTTGATCTTGCTCGGCGGCAGATACCGCGGCCGGCTGTAAATCACCGCCTGCATGTCAAAAAAGTTGAACCGCGGCAGCTCGCTCGTGCAATCCAGATTCGCCTCAAAAAAATTCCGGATCGTCCCAATATCCTCCCAATACCCCAGAAACACATCCGCATACACCCGGTGCGTGCTGATCAGCGACGGGATGATGTGCTTCCCAAAATCCGTGTGCGGCGTGTCCATCGCCTCCCGCAACGTCGCCCGGTTGAACACATAAATCCCCATCGACGCCAGAAACAGCTCCTCCCCGCTCTTGATCCCATACCGCCCGTAACTCCCCGGATCCAGCCGCAACCCATCCTGCACCGCCGGCTCCTTCGGCTTCTCCACAAAATTCACTATCCGCGCGTCCGCATCAATCTGCATGATCCCCAGCCCGCTGATGTCCCGCCGCGGCACCGGCGTCGTCGCCACCGTCACATCCGCCTTGTGCTCCACATGCCGCCGCAAAATCTCCTGAAAATTCATCCGGTACAACTGATCCCCGCCCAAAATCAGCATGTAATCCCACGGATGATTGTCAAAATGCGTCCAGTTCTTCCGAATCGCATCCGCCGTCCCCTGATACCACGACGTATTGGTCAGCGTCTGCTCCGCCGCCAGAATCTCCACAAACCCCCCGCTGAAATGATCAAACTTGTAACTCCCGTTGATGTGCCGGTGCAGCGACGCCGTGTTGAACTGCGTCAGCACATAAATCCGCCACAAACCCGAATTGATGCAATTCGATATCGGAATATCCACCAGCCGGTACTTCCCCGCCAGCGGCACCGCCGGCTTCGACCGATCCCGCGTCAACGGGAACAGGCGGGTCCCCTGTCCCCCGCCCAGGACAACCGCCAGCACGTTTCGGGTTCCGATGGGCAAATGTATTGGCGCTTCTGGCATATCGTGTTGCAACCGTTTCTGAGTGGCGCCCCCACTCTAAAACACCCCCGCCTCCCTTTCAAGGACATTAGCGCAAAAAAACCGCCACAATCCAGTTGACCACCCGCCCCCAACCCGCTAAATTGCCCTGCCTGTAGCGCACGCTACGTGCTCCAGAGTAGCTCAATGGTAGAGCAGCCGGCTGTTAACCGGCGGGTTACAGGTTCGAGTCCTGTCTCTGGAGCCAAATTATCTCGGCCAAAACCCCTGGCCCGCCCGTGCGCCGCCCCAAAAATGCGCCCAAGGTAGAGTCCCGAACCCTCGGGATGAACCGGCGGGTTACAGGTTCGAGTCCTGTCTCTGGAGCCAATTTATCTCGGCCAAAACCCCTGGCCCGCCCGTGCGCCGCTCCAAAAATGTGCCCAAGGTAGAGTCCCGAACCCTCGGGATCAACCGGCGGGTTACAGGTTCGAGTCCTGTCTCTGGAGCCAGTTTGTCTGCCGGATCGTCTCAAAGACCAGCCCCGTGTTTCACGTTTATATCCTCCAAAACCCTGCCGGCCAGTTTTACATCGGCCACACCCAAAACCTGGCCCAACGCCTGGCCTCGCACAACGACCCAGGCCCGGCCCATGGCAAATACACCCGCAAAAACGGCCCCTGGCACCTCCTCTGGTCCGAGCCCCACCCCTCCCGCGCCGCGGCCCTGGCCCGCGAACGCCAAATCAAAGCCATGAAATCCGCCGCTTGGATCCGCCAGCACCTGCTGCATGATAGAGTCCCGAACCCTCGGGATGAACCGGCGGGTGGCCAGCTCGCGTCCTCTCTAAAACCAGTTTGTCTGTGAAAAAATACGTTAAGCTCCGGTGCACCCCCCCAAGCCTCGTTCACCTCAATCCATATCCCCTCCGTTCTTGTTCGTCCGCGTGCGTTCCTCCACCTTCGCCCTTGCCTCTCCCCCGCCTCCTCTGCGGTCCCCTCCGCTTCCTCAGTTTTCGCCCGCAGCTTGCCATTAACTGTAACCTTCTGACCACCGTAAACCTTGAGGCCGACCCACCCAGGCGTGCCAAAGAAAAATAGATTAGCCTGTCTCTAAATAGGCTCGAAGCAGTGCTTTAAATAATTTGCCATGGTTGGGCAGTTTCAAGTGCAGCAGCTCGTGGACGATGACCTGGCGGCGGAAATCGGCCGACTGATTCAGTAGCTCCGTACTAAAGGTAAGGCGGCCCCGCGAAGAACAACTCGCCCATTTGCGTCTCATCGGTTGAATCCATATTTCCTTGGGGACAACACCAAGACGCTCCGCCCACACCCGCACCTCACCACGAAACAAATCCACAGGAACGGCCTGTTCCAACGGTTGCCACACCGGTGCCTCAGCTTTTTTCATTCAACAGCCCTCCGCAATTGGTTCAAGATGGAATCAACCCAACATACGACATCGCCGTTAGAAACGTGAATGTCCATCAGCGCTTTGTAGAAAAAAACCCGCAGATTGCGCTCCTGCTCCTGGCTGGTCATCCAATGCGGGTAGTTGGCAAAGGCGACTTCCATTCCTTGCGCCACCTGCTGTGCCTTTTCGGGAGCAACCTGATGCACGCGCAGCCACCATTCCACTGCAAAGGCCGGCGGGGAAAGACTACTTTTTGTGCGCTGGTTGTAGGCTTCACTGAATTGCTGCACAAGCTGGTTGATTTCCGCTAAGGCCTCCTGTGCCTCGATCTGCCGCTCCTCGAAACGGCGGCGGATCTCATCGGCACGCTCGCCGATGGAAAACAGATACGGCGCAGCGCGGGCGCCCTCTTCCACCAGGCGGTGCAGCTCCTTGAGCAGATTGAAGACCTTGACGGTCTCGGGCTTTTCCTCCTTGGACAAGGCGATCAGCGCCGCTGGTCCAATCTCATAGGTCGTTGTCGGCTCACCCAATACGGTTGTGCGGCTGTGTTGCTGGACAATTTCAGCGGTCTTGCGCAGGAACGATTTGGCCACCGGCACATGCGGCTCGTAGGCAGCTCGGAGCAAGCGGTACATCTCGACCAGGCGCTGATAGTCGTCCAGGTAAGGGCGCAGGAACGGGTCGGGGGATAGAATCTCGTACACCTCTTCCAACTCCCGGAAAAAGCGATAAAATGCCTCGCGCGAGTTCCTGTCGCGGAAGCGCTCGAGCGCTGCCTCGGCCGCCTTATCACCATCCTTGCCAGCCATAATCGGAAGATAAGAGCTTCGGCCTTTTTCCATGAGCTGCTTGAAGCGCGCTTGCAGCACGTCAATCCCCTGCACCACGCCGCTGACGTCCCGCGAGTCGAAAGCCAGCGCCCGCTCCAGGTTCTCAAACACGCCCACGAAGTCCACGATCAAGCCGGTGGTCTTGCGCTGCCCTTGCTCGCTCTCATAGGGACGGTTCACGCGCGCAATGGCCTGGAGCAACACATGGTCGCGCATGGGCTTGTCCAGGTACATGCAGTAGAGTATGGGCGCGTCGTAACCCGTCAGGAGTTTTTCGGTCACGATGAACATCTGCGGGTTCTCGTCGGGCTTGCGGAAAACCTGGCGCAGACGGCGCTCCTCATCCTCGCTCAGGTGATGACGCTTGAGGTGAGGCGGATCGTTGTGCCCGGCACTGATGATTACAGCGCTCCATTCGGCCGGCAGGTAACGATCCAGCGCTTCCTTGTAAAAGGCACACGCTTCGCGGTCGGCGGCGACGAGAAACGCTTTGTAGCCCATCGGCTGCACGGTTTGACGGAAATGCTCGGCCACGAACGCGGCAATCTTTTCCACCCGCTCGCGGTTCTTGAGCATGTTGGTGAGCGTCACCGCGCGGTCGAGCACGCGGTTGATCTCCTCGATGTCCGCCACGCCCTCCAGTTCTGCTGCTGCCCAGAACTTCCGCTCCATCGCCTCGCGGTCGGCAAGCAGATCGTTGGGCGCGAGCTGGTAATGCAGCGGGACCGTGGTGCCGTCCTCGATGGACTCCCGGATGGAGTACTTGTCGAGAT
>JAOAIT010000016.1 GCA_026414565.1 Verrucomicrobiia bacterium | reverse complement strand
GGCCGCAAGGGCGCATTAAAACCCGGCATTTTGGCTGCTTTCCACAAACTATTTTCGCACTCCACGGCCATCACGGCCTTTGCAAGAAGGGATTTCAGACACGGGTCACCTTCTTGAAGGAAGGGCAATTCTGATAAACCGCCGGCATCGGCAACAATATCATCCACTGCCTCCCGATCGGAAACGTGAAAAATGAGCAAATCCGGCCGTTTGATTTTTCCCAGGCCCGCTTTCTCCAGGCGCTCGAAATAAAGTTCAAAATCCCTGACGCTCTGGGCAGGAGCAGTACCGCTGGGGCCATAGGGGACGGCTACAAATTCCCCCGTGTCATTCACCGCCTCGATGAGCCTTTTTTCACTCCATACTCCTTGAGACCAGCGCATCAGGAAATCGCTGCCGCGCAAGCGACGAGGATTCAACCAGAAGTCCAACCACGGCAGTGCTGGAGCTTTGGCGAGAAAACCCTCAACCTGGCCGTCAACTGCCGCGAGCCATCGTTCGAAAGCATTCCCGAAGCCGACAGACATATCCATGACATACTTAACTGGTGATGGTTTGCCAATTACATTTCGCATCTTCAACATTAACATTACTCTTAAGGGTGAGGACGAGGGTGGCGCCGAGGGCGAAGAGGACGGCGCTGTAGGTGAAGGCGAGGGAGGTGCCGAAGGCGGTCCAGAGGAGGCCGACGAGGGCGCTGGAGAGGAAGTCGCCGACGCCGTTGACGGTGGCGAGGACGCCGAAGGCCATGCCGTGATGTTCGGGGGGGACGAGTTCGGCGCAGAGGGAGTCTTCGAGGGTTTCTTCCATGGCGATGTAGATGCCGCCCAGGAGGAAGATGAGGGCGAGGGAATAGAGGTTGAGGGGGGCAAAGATGATGAGCAGGGCCATGAGGGCGGCGAGGGCGTAGCCGGCGGCGAGGACGAGGGGTTTGGGGAGGCGGTCGGCGAGGGCGCCGGCGACGGGGGAGAAGGCGGCGTAAAAGATGTTGTGGGCGACGTAGAGGCCGACGGCGACGGTGGCGGCGCGGGCGGGGCCGAGGTGGGGGGCGAGTTTTTGGGTGGCCAGGAGGATGAGGAGGGTGTGGGCGAAGTCGCCGGCGCCGAAGAGGCCGACGGCGAGGAGGAATTTGCGGTAGGGGCGGGGGAGGGCGCGGAGGCGCTGGGAGAAGGAGATGTGGGGGACGGGTTTACGGGTGTGTTCGCGGACGAGGAAGGCGATGGCGGCGGCGGCGAGGAGGCCGGGGATGAGGGTGAGGGCGAAGAGGGTGGGGTAGTGATGGCCGGTCCAGGCGAGGAGGAGGAGGGCGGTGGCGGGGCCGATGATGGCGCCGAGGGGGTCCATCATGCGTTCGAAGCCGAAGGCGCGGCCGTAGGTTTGGGGGGTGACGGCGGCGGCGAGGAGGGCTTTGCGGACGGGGGTGCGGACGCCGCGGCCGAGCCAGGCGGTGGCGCGGGCGAGGAGGACATGCCAGGCGGCGGAGGCGAGGCCGAAGGCGGCGGTGCCGAGGGCGGTGACGAGGTAACCGGCGATGGCGATGGGTTTGCGGCGGGGGAGTTTGTCGGTGTAGTAGCCGCTGGCCATTTTGGCGAAGCTGGAGAGGCCATCGCTGACGCCTTCGATGAGGCCGAGCCAGGCGGCGGCGACGCCGAGGCTGGCGAGGAAGGCGGGCATGACGGCGGTGGCGATTTCATGGGACCAGTCGCTCAAGAGGGAGGCGAGGCCGATGCCGAGGACGGTGCGGTTGAGCCAGCGGGGGGGGGTGGCGGGGGAGGGGTTCATTTCCAGGCGGCCACGGTGACGCTTTGAAAGAGGCGGCGGCTCAGGCGGCGCTGCCAGGGGCGGGGGAAAAGGGCAAAGAGGGCTTCGAGGCCGCGTTCGAGGGTGTCCCAGAGGGGGTGGTGGCGGAGGCGGCCGGCGCGGTAGGGGCGGATGCGGGTGAAGCCGTGGCGGAGGAGGGCGGCGCGGAGTTCGGTGTAGGTGTATTCGTGGAGGTGGAAGCCCTGGGGGGTGTCGCTGAAGTGGGCGGAGATGTCATGGGGTCCGCTGTAGCGGTGGGGGGTGGCGAGGACGTAGGCGCCGCCGGGGCGGAGGAGGCGGTGGATGAGCTGGAGGTGGTCGGGGAGGTCGTCGGGGTGGAGGTGTTCGAGGCATTGGTAGCTGAAGGCGAGGTCCACGGATTGGGGGGGGAGGTCGAGGTGGAAGCCGTCATAGACGAGGAGGCGGAAATTGGGGGGGCGATGGGCGGCGGGGGCGGATTGGTCGGAGATGTCGGCGGCGATGACTTCGCGGACGTGGGGGCAGAGGGCGAGGGCGAGGGCGCAGTCGCCGGGGGCGATTTCGAGGAAGGTGAGGGCGGGGTGGAGGAAGGGGCGGAGGAGGGCGAGGCGGGCTTCGACGGCGCGGCGGGTGCGTTCGGGGTCGGCGCGGCGGGTGAGGCGGGGGTGGTCGGGGACGCGGGCGAAGAGTTCGGCGTAGAGGGTTTGGTAGAGGGCGGCGCGTTCGGCGCGGGAGGAGCGGCGGAGGCGTTGGGCGAGCTCGCGTTCGACTTCGAAGTGGCGGCGCAGGGCTTCGGGGGTGCGGGTGGGGTCGCACATGCCGGCAGGTCCTCAACGTGGCGGGGCGCCGGGGGCGGGAGCGGGTGTGGTGGGGGTGGTTTGGGGGAGGGGGAGGGAGGCGAGGCGTGGGGCGCGGTAGTGGGGGACGGCGGCTTTTTGGGCGTCGTCGAGGCCGCCGCGGAGGACGATGCGGACGGTGTCGAGGAGGATGAAGCAGTCGAGGAAGAGGCTCATGTGTTTCATGTAGTAGAGGTCGTATTCGAGTTTGCGGCGGGCGTCCTGGATGGAGGCGCCGTAGGGGTAGCGGACCTGGGCCCAGCCGGTGAGGCCGGGCTGGATCATGAGGCGTTCTTTGTAGTAGGGGACGTGGCGGGCGAGTTCTTCGATGAATTCGGGCCGTTCGGGGCGTGGGCCGACAAAGGACATTTCGCCGCGGAGGACGTTGATGAGCTGGGGGATTTCGTCAATGCGGTAGCGGCGGAGGAAGCGTCCGACGGGGGTGACGCGGTCGTCGTTGGCGGCGGCCCAGCGGGGGCCGTCGGCTTCGGCATCCACGCGCATGGAGCGGAGTTTGAGGAGGGTGAAGGGTTTGCCGAAGCGGCCGGTGCGGGTTTGGCGGTAGAAGACGGGGCCGGGGGAGGAGAGGCGGACGGCGAGCATGGCGGCGAGGAGGGGGAGGCCGAGGGCGAGGAGGCCGAGGAGGGAGACGAGGATGTCAAAGCCGCGTTTGGCTTTTTTGATGTAGAGGAGGTGGGGTGCGGCGCTGGCGTTGATGAGCCAGGCGGGGGTCATCAGTTCGAGGGGGACGAGCTGATAGACTTCTTCGCAGAGGGCGATGAGCGGCATGACGGTTTCGCCGGAGTAGCGGAGGCGGCAGAATTCCTGGCAGAGCTGGGGGTTGTCGAGGGCGCGGTTGGTGCAGAGGAGGCGGTCGAGGCGGTGGTGGCGCATGAGGTCGAGCAGTTCGGTGGTGGTGCCGAGGGAGGTGGCGCCGAGGCGGGGGGAGTAGCCCGGGGCGCAGACGACGCCGGCCAGTTCGAGGCGTCCCTGCCAGAAGGCGTCGAACCACTGGGTTTCTTTTTCGTCCTCTTCATCGGTGACGACGAGGGCGACGCGCTCGCGGAAGGAGGAGAGTTGACGGAGGATGAGCACGTGGTGGAGGAGGATGAAGAGGAAGGCGAAGAGGGAGCTGTAGGCCATGACGCCGCGGCCGACGCGGGAGGAGTAGTTCAAATAGAACATGGCGGTCATGAGGAGGAGGGCCAGGCCGAGGTTGAGGAGGATGACCAGGCCGCGGGTGAAGAGGCTTTGGTGGTGGGTTTGGGGGGCGTAGAGGCCGAAGATGTAGGAGGCGGAGGCGAAGACGAGCGCGCCCCAGAGGAGGCTGGGGTAGTAGGTCCACTGGGCGGTGTAGACCAGGGTGCTGTCGCCCAGGAAGCGGAGGTAGATGCCGAGCATGAAGGCGAGGATGAAGAGGACCATGTCCAGGGCAAAGTGCCAGGACACGTGTGCCAGCCGCTGTCGTGACCCACCGTTCATGCGGTGCCGGGTGATTTGGTTGCAACCCGCCGCGACGGGCAGAGGGTTTGGGGGGGGATTGTAGCGCAGGGGCCGGAAAAGACAAGGGGGAGGTGGGAGTGGGAAATGCAAAGTGCAAAGTGCAAAGTGCAAAGTGCAAAATGCAAAGTGCAAAATGCAAAATGCAAAATGGGGTGGCGGAGGCGAGGGGGGAGGGGAAGGTTGGTTTGTGTGGGGGGGTGGGTTGGGGGGTGGAGGTAGGGGGGAAGGGGAAATGCAAAATGCAAAGTGCAAGGTGCGAAGTGCAAAATGAAAAATGCAAAGTGGGAGGGGGGTGGATGAAACTTTTGTTGCATTGGTGTAACCCATTTGCCAAAGATGTCCGGCAGCCCAGTAAGTGCTTTGCCTGGCGCGCCGTGGTGTGCCGTGGATGGCGGGAAAAAGTTGGGTGGCAGGCAGGTGACAGTTGGGTTACCTTTAAGGTGTCAAGCCATGAAAGAATTGATGCAGTACCTGCCCCGGGTGTGGGTGGGGTTTTGTTTTTTGGGCACGGTGATGGGCGTGCTGGCGCAGGTGCCGGCGGTGCACATCAATGAATTTGTGAGTCTGAATCTGCCGCGGGTGAATGATCCGAACGCGCCGGTGGACATGGACGGGGAATACCCGGATTGGATCGAGTTGAAGAACAACACGGCGAGCAACCTGACGTTGACGGGATATTCGCTGTCGGATGATCCGGGGAATCCGCGGAAGTGGACGTTTGCGGGGACGACGGTGCCGGCCAACGGGTATGTGGTGGTGTTTGCGAGCGGGAAGAATCGGGCGATCACGGGGGTGCAGCCGCACACGAATTTTCGGCTGCGCGGTTCGGGGTATCTGGTGTTGACGGCGCCGGGGGGGCAGGTGGTGCAGTCGTTTTATTATGAGAATCAGCGGCAGACGGTGTCGTATGGGTATCCGAGCAACAGTCCGACGGGGGCGATGACGTATTTGACGCGGCCGACGCCGGGGGCGGCGAATGACGCGGGGAGCGCGGTGACGGAGTTTTGCAAGGATACGAAGTTTTCGGTGGATCGGGGTTTTTACAGCAATGCGTTCACGGTGTTGATCACGTCGGAGACGCCGGGGGCGACGATCGCCTATACGTTGAACGGGAGCGAGCCGACGCCGACGAATGGATTTCAGGTGCCGGCGGCGAACAGCGGGGTGGCGCCGACGGCGGCGGTGCAGATTACGCGGACGACGCTGGTGCGGGCGCGGGCGTGGAAGAACGGGCTGGGGAGCAGCGATGTGGACACGCAGAGTTATTTGTTTTTGCAGGAGGTGCTGACGCAGAACGGGCCGCCGGCCTCGATGAATTTGAGTGCGGGGGACACGCTGACGTGGGGGACGACGGGGGGGAATCTGGCGAATTTGGCGGCGTTTCCGGGGCTGACGTTTTGGGGGGTGAATCCGCAGATCGTGAATGACAGCAATCCGACGAACCGGTTTGGGGTGGAGCATTTGCGGGACATACCGGTGGTGTCGCTGGTGATGGACTGGCGGCATTTGTGGGGGCCGAACAGCGCGGGGCAGACGGATGGGGGGATTTATCCGCCGGCGCCGGGGGTGGCGTATGAGGGGGTGGATCGGCCGGCGTCGCTGGAGCTGTTGAATCCGAAGGGGGATGTGGTGGATCCGAATGGGGAGCGGGGGTTTCAGGTGGATGGGAATGTGCACATTTTTGGGGGCACGAGCCAGGATCGGTGGAAGTCGTACAAGCTTTCGATGCGTTTCCAGTGTGTGCGGGATGTGGAGTATCCGTTGTATGAGAAGTACGGGAAGGGGGCGGCGACGAAGTTTGCGAATTTCATCTTGGATGCGCGGATCAACAACACGTGGAATCATCCGGATCCGAACGCGCAGGGGGTGCGGGGGGATTATGTGAATGACCAGGTGGTGGCGGACATGCAGAACGCGGTGTCGGGGCGTGGGGGGTGGCGGAGCCGGCCGGTGCATTTGTTTCTGAACGGGTTGTACTGGGGTTTGTACAGTTTGCATGAGCGGCCGGATCATCATTTTGCGGAGGCGTATTACGGGGGGGAGGCGGCGGACTGGGATGTGTTCAAGCATTCGGTGTCGCCGGCGTTTACGGAGAGCGATCCGCTGGTGAACACGATGCCGGCGAATCCGGCGCAGCCGATATCGCGGAACAACGCGACGGTGGTGACGAATTTTGAGTATCTGCTGGATTTGGTGGGGGTGGGATACATTGCGCCGAATCCGGCGCCGGATTTGAGCATTTTGACCAATTACGAGGCGGTGGCGCGGGTGTTGGACATAGATGATTTCATTGATTACATGATTGTGAATTATCTGGCGGGGAACTGGGACTGGTCGGACAAGAATTTGTATGCGACGTATTACCGGGGGGCGGACGGGAAATGGCGGTTTCACTCGTGGGACTCGGAGCACACGTTTCGGACGGGGAGCGAGAATTTTTTGACGGGGAACGGGAATGAGACGCCGCGGCTGGGGCAGCCGAAGGGGATTGACCGGAAGCTGCGGGCGAATGCGGAGTACCGGCTGCGGTTTGCGGATCGGATTCGGAAACACCTGTTCAATGACGGGGCGCTGACGGTGGCGGGGATGAGCAATTTGTTTGCGGTGCGGCTGCAGGAGATTGATGCGGCGATCCGGGGGGAGTCGGCGCGGTGGGGGCATATTCGGGCGAGCGGGCGGTCGGCGCCGAACACGAATGTGCCGTTCAAGCGGCAGGACTGGCTGGCGCGGGTGAATCAGTTGCTGGTGAGCGAGAGCAGCGGGGGGCCGTCGTTGTTGCAGAACCGGTGGAATATGTTGATGGCGCCGGCGCCGGCGGCGGGGAGTTTTCGGACGGTGGGGTATTATCCGAACACGGCGGCGCCGGATTTCAGCCGTTATTCGGGGGCGGTGCCGGTGGGTTTCCGGCTGAGCATGACGCACACGAATGCGGGGGGGACGATTTATTACACGACGGACGGGACGGATCCGCGGGTGTACGGGACGGGGGCGGTGGCGGCGCGGGCGCGGGCGTATGACGGGCCGTTGACGTTGAATGCGCCGACGCTGGTGAAGGCGCGGGTGCTGCAGAACGGGGAGTGGAGCGCGCTGACGGAGGCGATGTATTACACGGAGCAGGATTTGACGGCGCTGGTGGTGACGGAGATCATGTACAATCCGCTGCCGGAGGGGATTGTGAGCGGGGATGAATTTGAGTTTCTGGAGTTGAAGAATGTGGGGACGAACACGCTGAATTTGAGCGGGCTGGCGTTCACGGAGGGGATCAGTTTTACGTTTACGAACAACACGCGGCTGGGGCCGGGGCAGATCTTTTTGCTGGTGCGGAATCCGGAGCAATTTACGCGGCGGTATCCGGGGGTGACGGTGGACGGGGTGTACAGCGGGCGGCTGGACAACGGGGGGGAGCGGCTGCGGCTGGTGCACGAGGTGCTGGGGACGACGTTGTGGTCGTTTAATTACAATGACCGGGAGCCGTGGCCGGTGACGCCGGATGGTTTTGGTTTTTCGCTGGTGTTGAAGGAGCCGGGGGCGCGGCCGGATTTGGATGACGCGCAGAACTGGCGGGCGAGCACGCGGGTGGGGGGATCGCCGGGGGCGGATGATCCGGCGTGGCCGATTGCGCCGGTGTGGGTGAACGAGGTGTTGAGCGCGCCGGTGGGCAACGGCCAGGAGTTCATTGAGCTGTACAATCCGAATGCGGCGGCGGTGGACATTGGGGGGTGGTTTTTGACGGATGCGCCGTCGAATCCGAAGAAGTATCGGATTCCGGCGGGGACGGTGATACCGGCGGGGGGTTACCGGGTGTTCACGGGGGCGGAATATAATGCGACGCCGGGGACGAACAACAGCTTTGGGCTGGGGGCGCTGGGGGATGCGGTGTATGTGTTCAGCGGGGATGGGGCGACGAATCTGACGGGGTACAGTCATGGGTTTAATTTTGGGGCGGCGGTGCCGGGGGTGACGTTTGGGCGGCATGTGAACAGCCAGGGGCGGGAGCATTTTGTGGCGCAGGTGGCGCCGACGCCGGGGGCGGCGAATGCGGGGCCGCGGGTGGGGCCGGTGGTGATCGCGGAGATCATGTATCATCCGCCGGATGTGGGGACGAATGACAACAGCCGGGACGAGTTTATCGAGCTGGCGAACATCAGCGGGGCGCCGGTGGCGTTGTATCATGCGGCGGCGCCGACCAACACGTGGCGGCTGGCGAATGCGGTGGATTACCGGTTTCCGGCGGGGACGGTGCTGGGGGTTGGGGAGCGGGTGGTGGTGGTGAATTTTGATCCGGTCAATGATCTGGCGGCGGCGGCGGCCTTCCGGCAGGGGTATGGGATACCGGCGGAGACGCGGTTGTTTGGGCCGTACGGGGGCAAGCTGGACAATTCGGACGAGACGATCGAGTTGTTGCAGCCGGTGCTCAACGCGAGCAACGAGGTGGGGTGGGCGGAGGTGGAGCGGGTGGCGTACCGGGATCGGGCGCCGTGGCCGGGGGGTGCGGACGGGAGCGGGGCGTCGTTGCAGCGGTTGCAGTTGACGGGGTATGGGAATGATCCGACGAACTGGATTGCGGCGCTGCCGTCGGCGGGGCAACTGCTGCCGAGCGGGGTGCCGCCGGTGATCACGCAGCCGCCGCTGGCGCAGACGGTGGTGGAGTTGAACGATGCGACGTTTTTGGTGCAGGTGACGGGGACGGGGCCGTTCACGTATTTGTGGCGGCGGAATGGGGCGATCATTGCCACCAACACGTCGGGGCTGTTGTTGCTGGAGAAGGTGACGCCGGGGCAGGCGGGGGATTACTCGGTGATTGTGCTGGGGGCGGGTGGGGTGGTGGTCAGCCCGGAGGCGCGGCTGACGGTGCTGGCGCTGCCGCGGATCGTGGGGCAGCCGGTGGGGACGAATGTGTGGGTGGGGAGCAACGCGGTGTTCAGCGTGAGCGCGAGCAGCGATACGCCGCTGCGGTATCAATGGTGGAAGGACGGGGTGACGCTGGTGGGGGCGACGAATGCGACGCTGGTGATCACGAATGTGCAGGTGGAGCATGAGGGGAATTACCAGGTGGTGGTGACGGACGGGGTGGGGAGCCGCTGGAGCGAGCCGGCGCGGCTGCAGCCGATGCGGCGGGTGGCCTATGTGACGGGGCTGCCGTCGAGTCTGACGGTGACGGCGGGGGTGGATGTGGTTTTCAGCGCGGTGGTATCGGGGTATCCGCCGCCGTTCACGTACCGGTTTCAGCGGGTGAGCACGACGCTGGAGGAGGTGGTGACGGCGGCGACGAACATCACGTTCACGCTGCGGAATGTGGTGTTTACGAATGCGGGGATTTACCGGATTGTGGCGTACAATCTGGCGACGACGAACGGGTTGTCCACGTTGTGCAATTTGACGGTGGTGTCGTGGCCGTTCATCACGGCGCAGCCGAGCAACGCGGTGGTGAATGCGGGGAGCAACGCGGTGTTCAGCGTGACGGCGGTGGGGACGGGGACGTTGAGTTATCAGTGGTATTATCAGGGGACGAATGTGGTGGCGGGGGCGACGGGGGCGACGTTGACGGTGACGAATGCGCGGGTGGCGGTGAACGAGGGGGCGTATCAGGTGGTGATCAGCAACGCCTACGGGGTGGTGACGAGCGAGGTGGCGACGCTGACGGTGCGGCAGCCGGCGTATATTGTGCAGGAGCCGGCGGATGTGACGGCGCCGGTGGGGGGCACGGCGACGTTCACGGTGACGGCGGGGGGGGGCGGGCCGTATTTTTACACGTGGTATGTGAATGGGGCTCCGCTGGTGGCGGGGGCGAATGCGTCGCTAACGCTGAACCCGGTGCAGGCGGGGCATGCGGGGAATTATCAGGTGGTGGTGTCGAATGCGCTGGGGACGGCGACGAGCCGGGTGGCGCGGCTGACGATTGGGAGCGCGGACGCCAACGGGAACGGGATACCGGATGCGTGGGAGGCGGCGCATGGGTTGACGGCGGCGGTGGGGAACGGGCGGGATGATGATCCGGACGGGGACGGGGCGACGAATTGGGAGGAGTACATGGCGGGGACGCATCCGCTGGACGCGGGGAGTGTGTTGCGGCTGCGGGTGGGCGGGGGCCCGGGGACGGGGGCGGAGCTGACGTTTACGGCGATGCCGAATGTGGGGTACAGCATTTTGTATCAGACGAATTTGAACGGGACGGGGTGGGTGCGGTGGACGAATATTGCGCCGCAGGCGGGGACGAATGTGGTGCGGCTGGCGGATCCGGGGGCGGCGGGAGGGCGCAGCCGGTTTTACCGGATTGCGACGCCGCCGCTGCCGTAGGGGGGGCGTTCAGGCTTATTCTTTGAGTTCGCGGAGGGCGTCGCGGAGTTTGGCGGCCTCCTCGAAGTTTTCCTGGCGGAGGGCGTCGGCGAGGGCGATTTCGAGGGCCTCGCGTTTGGTGAGTGGGCGGCGTTCGCGGAGGTCTTCGAGCCAGGCTTCGAGGGAGAAGATTTCGGGGGATTCGTCGGCCATTTCCTCGCGGCCCATGACTTCGTAGAAGTCGCGGAGGTACTGGATTTCATTTTCGACGAGGGTGATGGCCTCGTCGTAGAGGTCGCCCTGCATGAGCATGGTGGCCCAGGCGCGGGCGCGCATCATGATGAGCTGGGGGCGGAGCATCTGGACGTTCCAGGCGAGGTCGTCGTTTTCGGCGTAGTCATCCACGAAATCCATCATTTCGAGGTTGCGTTCGGTGTCGCGGATGACGCGGTCGTAGTCTTCGAGCTGGAGGAAGCAGATGTAGCGGTGGTGGTACTGGAGGGCCTCCATTTGGAGGCGGGCGCAGTCCTCGGCGCCGAGGAGGAAGCCGGTGTCGTCGCCGTGGTGTTCGGCGCGATATTTTTCGAGGCGGTCCTGGTAGTACTCGAGGAGGGAGGGGAAGCCGAAGGGGCGTTTGCCGTCGGGGCGGCCGTCGGCGTTCATCTGCATGATGCCGAGGTCCACGCGCAGTTGGATTTTTTCCTGGCCGTCCTTCCCCTGAAACCGTCGCACCGAGACTTGACCGGCTTTGTATTCCCAACTTTCCAGCAGGTGGGAAATGTCAAAATTCATAGTCGAAATATGGCCCCCGGTGGGCTGCAAGTCAATCGTGCATGAAGGCGGGGCGGGACGGGGCGAGGGGCGTGGGGCGGGGGCGGGCGTTTTTCCCGCTTGCCTTTTGGGCGATGAACCGGAAAATGACGGACTTATTGTCGCAAATTATGGACGCGGGAAAAAACATGGTGAACACCGAGCCGCCGCGGCGGAAGCCGGCGTCGGCGCAGGACATTAAAGTAACCACCGGAGCGGAATCCACGCTGGGGCTGGAGATGATGGCGTGGGTGGAGGTGCACAAGCAGAAGCTGGTGATCGCGGGGGCGGTGGTGCTGGCGGTCATCATTGGGGCGGTGATTTATAATCATTATGTGGCGCAGCGGGAGATGGAGGCGAGCGAGGCGTTGCTGGCGTTGCGGGCGCCGATCATTGGGGAGAATCGGGGGCAGACGGCGCCGGCGGAGAAGCTGCTGGCGATCGCGGAGGGTTTTGCGGGGACGACGGCGGGGCGGCACGCGCTGCTGCTGGCGGGGGAGGCGCTGTATTTGGAGGGGAAGTATGAGCAGGCGCGGGGGGTGTTTCAGCGGTTTATGACGGAGAATGTGGGGCATCCGCTGGTGGCGCAGGCGGAGCTGGGGGTGGCGGCGTGTTGGGACGCGCAGGGGAAGCGGAAGGAGGCGGTGGAGGCGTATGAGCTGGTGCGGAAGCGTTATGCGATGGACGCGGCGGTGGCGAGCCAGGCGAAGTTGTCGCTGGGGCGGTTGTACGAGCAGGAGGGGAAGGTGGAGCAGGCGCATGGGTTGTACATGGAGATGCTGGAGAACATGCGCATGGGATTCAACACGTGGATGATGGAGGCGCAGACGCGGCTGGCGGCGCTGGAGAAGGCGCATCCGCAACTGCGGGAGGCGCGGCTGCAGAAGATGGCGGCGGCGGCGGCGCCGCAAGCCAAGCCGGCGAATGTGATTACTTTGACCAATGTGAATGTGGCGGCGCCGCAGGGGGCGTCCCCGAGCCCCGCGCCTGCGCCGGCAGCGCCTGCGCCCAAATAAACTTGGGATATGGCACGGCGCGCGCTCGGGCGGTGGGGGCTGGTGAGTTTGCTCGTGGCGTGGTTGGTTCCGGCGGTGGCGGGGCCGCTGGCGGTGTTTCGGACGGCGCTGGGGGAGATGGAGGTGGAGCTGTTTGAGGATAAGCCGGTGACGACGGCCAATTTTGTGCGGTACGTGCAGAGCGGGGCGTATTCCAACCTGATTTTTCATCGGTGGGTGCCGGGATTTGTGATGCAGGGAGGGGGTTTTTATGTGGCGCAGCGGGGCACGACGAACGCGCAGTTGGCGTATGTGCCCAGTTATGGGCCGATCACCAATGAGTTCCATGTGGGCCGGCGGGTGAGCAACACTTATGGCACGCTGGCGATGGCCAAGGTGAGCGGGGATCCGCATTCGGCCACGTCGCAATGGTTTTTCAATTTGGGGGATAATTCGGCCAATTTGGACAATCAGAACGGGGGTTTTACGGTGTTTGGGCGGGTGGTGCGGGGCGCGGCGGTGCTGGAGCGGTTTAATGATGTGTCGGCCACGCACAGTTTGTGGCTGTTGAATCTGGGGGCGCCGCTGGATGAGCTGCCGGTGCTGAGCAGCACGCCGGGGTATGAGGATTTGGTGTATTGCGAGATACGGCTGCTGCGGGTGGGGATCCGGCGGGTGGCGCAGGGGCTGGAGGTGAGTTGGGCGGGGGTGGCGGGGGTGACGAATGTGGTGGAGTGGCGGCGGCCGCAGGAGAGTGCATGGCAGACGTGGATGGCGGTGCCGGGAGGGAGCGGGACGTTGCGGGTGACGAATGCGCCGCCGGGGGAGGCGGGGTTTTTTCGGGTGAGGGGGATTTATTGAGGGGGAAATGCGGAGGGGGAAATGCAAAGTGCAAAGTGCAAAGGGGGGGGGGGGGTTGCTTTTAGGCTTGCGGGGGGCTTGGGGCGGGGTGCTAGTATGGGGCCAAGGTAAACGCAGCACTCATGTATTTTTACGTCATTTGCCTGGTGGTCGGCCTGGTGTTCACGCTGCTGTGCGCGGTTTTTGGGCATTTTTTTGGGGGGCATGACGGGGATGTGGGGGATGTGGGGGGCGCGGATGGCGGGGTGGGGACGGGAGGACATGCGGAGGCGGGATTTGCGGATTCGGGGGTGCCGGCGTTGTCGTTTTTCAGTCCGACGGTGCTGGCGACGTTTGTGACGGCGTTTGGGGCGATTGGGACGATTCTCAGTTCAATAGACAGCGTGCGGGGGAAGCATTTGATCATTGCGACGATTGCGGGGGGGGGGGGGATGGCGATTGCGTGGGTGGCGTTGATTTTGTTCAACACGGCGTTTCGGAAGATGCAGGGGTCGAGCGAGTCGCGGGTGGGGCGGCTGGTGGGGCAGGAGGCGAATGTGATTACGGCGATACC
>JAOAIT010000015.1 GCA_026414565.1 Verrucomicrobiia bacterium | reverse complement strand
TCTATCGGTGGTTTGGGCGGCGGCCAACAACCGGGCGATATTTTTGTCGTATGACGTTTTGCTGGCGGTCAAACCGGCAAGCACGGCGCGGGCCGCCCTGATTTTGACGGCCTAGCCCCCGGTCTGGGCGTGGGCCAGGAGACATAAGCCCGCGACCGTGGCGTTAAACGGCAACCGGCCAGGCTCATTACCTGGCCGGATATTTTTTTGCCCCAAAACTCTAGTCAAAGCGGTTTCAAACTGTACCCCTGGCAAGCGGTTTTGGAACGGTTTTGTCAAGTGCAACTTGACAAAACTTGACAAAATGTTGCTAAAATTGTCGCGATTATTGAAATATGCGGTTTTCAAAAATGCCTTCGTAAATGACTGTATATCAGCAATATAAGTACACTATTCGCGAAAATGAGAGACAGGCAAAATGCGGTTTTGTAAACCGCCGGTCGTCGGTTCAAATCCGACCGCTGGCTCCACTTGATAATCAAGGACTTACAAAAGATTACTGCCCTCGCAGTCCCCTGAAATCCCGGGTTGCTTGACAAAACCTTGATTCAACTTTGGCCTTTTCCCTCTACCTAACCACAAACCGGTAATTGGCACTTGAGCCGTTGGGACTTGGGCATGCGCCAGCTTCACCCACCTCGCCTCCGTCCCCCCCGGTTTTGCATTTTTCATTTTGCACTTTGCATTTTGCATTTCCCTATCCCCATGAATGGCCTTGAACGAAGAGAGGTTTGGGGGGATATTGGCTCCGGGTCAGCCGAAAACCATGCAAGCGTGGGGAACCATCGGCACGTATGAGGCCAGGGAGGAGGCAAATCCCATCCCACAAGATTCCTCTCCTCTGAACGGTGATTACAGCGTGGGCGGGTTGCTGGCGACGGTGATTCATAATGGGCCGGATGCAGGGGTGTATTTTCCGTTTTATGATGGGAATGGGAACGTGATGGGTTATGTGCGGGGGGCGGATGGCTTGTTGGCGGCGCAATGCGAGTACGGCCCCTTTGGCGAACTCCTCCGCGCCACCGGCCTCCTCTCCCAGACCTTCAACTACCTCTTCTCCACCAAATACCACGACTGGGAAACCGGCCTCCTCTACTACGGCCACCGCTACTACAATCCCACCACTGGTAGGTGGCCAAACAGAGACCCCATCGGAGAGAAAGGGGGACTGAACCTCTACGGTTTTGTTTACAACGATCCCATCAGTGCTGTCGATGCCTGTGGTCTTCAATGCTACCGCGTTTCCAATAAGAACCTAGCGTTCTCTGGCGGTAGATCGCTCGGTCCAGTGAGTTATAGCTATGGTTTTTCCGCAGAAGTCACTTACGAGGCGTGCGACAAGTGCTGCGGCAACGGGCGCAAGGTCCAAGACGAGAAGTATTCGGTAAAGCTGAATGCATCCGGCTCATTGAGAGGTGGCCCTTGGCAGTGGGGTGATGCTGAAGAGATGGGGAATTGGAGGGTGAGTATCTCAGGATGGCTGGGATTTCAGTTGTTTGCGACTGGCAGCGGTTCAGCGAGTGGCAACTGGTATATGGATAAGTGCAGCGGAAGTGACGCTCTCATCGGAGCGCCTGTATGCCTGTCGTTGGACATCACGGGAGGTATCAATGTCGGAGCCAACCTGAGTGGCTCACTTCAACATCGTGTGTTTGGTCAATGGACAACTGTCTTGTCAGGTGGCATGGGGATTTATGGAACCGGCCAGGCCCAAATTTCCCTGACACGGTGCTACGACCCGAAGAACGGATGGGGGCCGTTCAAAATCTGTAGCGGCTATAGCACCAGCCTTACGGTGGATGCTCTGCTGTTCACATTCAAGACCCCGGGGCCTGAATACAGGCAGTGTTTTGACCTTTGACAGGCTATGGATGCGCCTGCTTTGCGTGAAATTGTCGAACGGCTTCATCCCAAGCTGAAAGAAGAAATCTATCGACTGGCAGAAATGTTGCCCAAACAAGCTGACCGAAGCATGGCGAGTGATGCTTCGATTCGGCCGCAGTTTCTGGATTTTGGAACTCTACACTACTCAAAATTACAGACGTGGAACTCAGGTGGCATTTGGGGAGTAGATGTCGAATTGGCCGTGAAGCTGGGAAAAGATGTAGGTGTCGGCTCCTTGTCCCGTCGTGCTATCGGTCGCGAAAAGGAGATCAGCCATCTTAGGCTGTTTGGCCTTGAAGCTCACTTCTTGAGATGGGAGAAAGGCAGCGCCGAGGTGATTCAAAATGGCGTCCGACTGGGGACAGTCGAAGGCGTGTGGAAAAGACACATGATGCTCAACGGAGCCGATGGGTTTGCATGCTCAGTCGTGTATCCGCTCTGGCCGTGGAGTCAGGCGAAATGCCGCTGCAATCGCACTCAAGTGTTGTTCCCGCCACGTTGGCCGGACTCCGGCAAGTGGGAGACTTCGCAAGTTCAGGCGGTTTGTGAATGTCCAGAGCAACACCGAAACTTGATAGTATTCTCCATTTTGTGGAAGAACACACTTAATGGCCTTTCCTTGTGGCAGCAGTAATTGCTAGGCTGTCCCGCACAAACGGTGAGAAGGAAATTTAGCCGCGCTCAGGCCGCGGCGGGGAGGGTCGGCCACCCGCGCCTGCTGACATCCCTGGCCGCAGACCAAGCACAGAAGGCGCGGGGTAGGGCCCTGCCAGGGCGGTGGCCTTATGACGGTGACACTGCACCAGTCACTTTGTTGTGCCTAGCCCCGGGATACCCGTCCACCCGCTACCGACTTGCGGCTGTGTACAATAAAGCGCCCAACAATCTGTCAAGAAATTGTTAAGTAATTTGGCATTATGCGTCCTCACGAGGGGATAAGTCTTTTGTAAGTCCTTGATTATCAGTCTGGTACCCCCACCCGGAATTGAACCAGGATCAACGGTTTAGGAAACCGCTGCTCTATCCATTTGAGCTATGGGGGCGCAACTCGTAAGGGGCGCTCCGTGACCCTGAATCCAGCCCCGGGGAACGCCCATCACTCGGCCATCGTAGAGCATCAGGGCGCACCCCGCAAGCCCACGTTGGGGCTGTCGGCCGCCAGCAGGGCAGGGAAGGGCGGGGCAGGGCAGGCAACGTCCCGGAAATGGCTGGCACGGGGGCGCGGACTATGTTTTATTAACGGTGTGGAGCCCGCAAACATGCCATGGTACAAGGTGGCTTTAAGCCTCTTGATGCTGGTCGTGTCGCTGGGCGTGTTGGGGTGTCTTTTCTGGCGGGCCTTGCGGCGCAGCCCGGAGCCGTTGGGGTTGTTGTCCAAGTGGGTCATTACATCGGTATTGCTCATCGGCGCACTGCCCCTCGTGGGCGAATCAGCCTCAAGTCATCATCCCTTCGTCAGGGTGTTTGCGGTCGCATTGGCACTGCTGCTGGGGCTGGGACTGGCGCTGGTCTGGACGCCTGCCATCGTCAATCTGGTGGGCGATTGGATTGGCGTCTTGTACACGGGCGGCAGGGAGGAACCGCTGGCTGAGCCGGTGTACTCGCACGCGCGCGCACGGCGGGCCCAAGGCCAGCCGGAGGAGGCATTGCGCTTGATTCGGGCCGAGCTGGAAAAATTCCCCCACGACTTCACCGGCCACATGCTCATGGCCGAGATCTACGCGCTGGATCTGGCGGATTTGCAGGCAGCGGAGACGTGGGCCATGAAAATGGCGCATCACCCCCAGCAACCCCCATCCGCCCGGGCCTTTGCGTTGTTTTCCCTCGCCGATTGGTACCTTTCAGTGCAGAAAAACCACGACGATGCGCGGCGGGTGCTCGAGCTGGTGCCCGAGCTGCTGCCTAACACTGAATACGCCCTGCAGGCCGCCCAACGGCTTGCCCATCTGCAACCCGCCTCCGTGCTCCTGGAGCCCGAGCAGCGGCGCGTCATCAAAGTGCCCCACGCCCGGCGCGACCTGGGACTGCGGCCCCTCCGGCCCGAGGAGCGCATCCCGAGCAAATCCCCGGAAGAGGAGGCCGAGGAACTGGTGCGCCAGTTGGAGCAGCATCCGCTGGATTTGGCGGCGCGGGAGCGGCTGGCCCAGGTCTATGGCCTTGAACTGGGGCGGCTGGACCTGGCGGTCGGGCAACTCGAGCAGTTGGTGAATTGTCCGCACGTGCCGCCCAAGCAGGTCGCCCATTGGCTGCAAATGATGGCAGATTTCCACCTGCGCCTGGCGCACGACACCGCAGCGGCCCAGGCGGCGCTGCGCCGGATTATCGAATTGTATCCCGATTCGGCCCTGGCCCGGCAGGCCGAGGAAGCCATCGTGCGCCTGCCCACCCATGCCGTTCCCGCCGCGCCGGCCACCATTCGGTTGGGGCAGTACGAGCGATACCCGCGATTGAACAGGGCAAAAACCCGGTAATTTACCGTTTGGCACACTTTTTTTCTGGCGCTCGAGGGGTTCCCTCCCTACCTTGCCTGCCGTCTTGTTGCGACATGAATAATGCACAGCGTTTATTGTTAAGTGGCGATGAAGCCATCGCGCTGGGCGCCCTGCATTGCGGCGTTCAGTTGGGCGCCGGTTATCCGGGCACACCCTCCACCGAAATTCTGGAATATTTCAGCGAGCTGGGCGGCAACGCCCAATGGTCGCCCAACGAAAAGGTGGCCCTGGAAGTGGCCATCGGCGCGGCCTTCGGCGGCGGGCGCGCCCTGGCCACCATGAAGCACGTGGGCTTGAACGTGGCGGCTGATCCCCTCTTCACCGCCGCCTATACCGGCGTCACCGGCGGGCTGGTCATCATTTCCGCCGATGATCCCGGCATGGCCTCCAGCCAGAATGAGCAGGACAACCGGCATTATGCCGTGGCCGCCGGCGTGCCCATGTTGGAACCCAGCGACTCGCAGGAGGCCTACGATTTTACGCGCGCGGCGTATGAGCTCTCGGAACGTTTTCATACCCCGGTCCTGCTGCGCGTCACCACGCGCGTGTGCCACAGCAAGACGCCCGTGACGCCGCGGCCGCCGGTGCCGCCCTCCCAACCGCAATTCGTGCGCGACATTAAAAGCCGCGTGATGATCCCGGCCTATGCGCGCCCCGCCCATGTGCGCCTGCGGGCCAGGCTCAAGGAAATCGAGCAGCACTTTGAAAGCAGCCCGTTGAACTACGAAATCAAAGCCAGCCCCGATTTGGGCATCATCACCTCCGGCATTAGTTACATGCATGCCCGCGAGGCGGCGCCCGGTGCATCCTTTTTGAAACTGTCCACCACCTACCCCCTGCCGATGCAGCGCATTGCCGCCTTTGCGCGCTCGGTCAAGCGGTGCCTGGTGGTGGAGGAGGGCGACCCCTATCTCGTGGATGCCCTGCGCGCCGCCGGCGTGCCGGTGGAGGGCAAGCCCGAAATGTACCGCTTCGGCGAGCTGAATGTGGCTCGCGTCCGGCGCATCTTGGCGGGGGACACCTCACCGGAGCCTCCCAAGCCCCCCGGCAAGCCGCCGCAACTTTGCGATGCCTGTCCCTACCGCCTGGTCTTTCAGGTGATTCGCAAGATGGATTTAATCGTGGCAGGCGACATCGGCTGCTACACCCTCGGCGTGCTCTCGCCCTTTGAAGCCATGGACACCTGCGTTTGCATGGGAGCGGCCATCACCGTGGGGCTGGGCTTGCGTAAAGTGCTGCCGCCCGAGCAGGCCCGGCGCGTGATCAGTGTCATCGGGGACAGCACCTTCGTGCACAGCGGCATCACGGGCGTGGTGGACATGGCCTACAACCGCCCGCCCACCGGCCATGTCGTGGTGATTCTCGACAATTACACCACCGCCATGACCGGCCGCCAGGAGCATCCCGGCACCGGGCGCCTGCTAAACCATGAACCGGCCCGCAAATTGGTGATTGAAGACATCTGCCGGGCCTCGGGCGTGGATCGCGTCCATGTCGTGGAGCCACGGGCCGGCTCGGACGAATTCGAGACCTTGTTGCGCGATTGCCTGGACAGCGGCCAGACCGCCGTCATTGTGGCGCGGCGCCCGTGCATTTTGCTGCTCAAAGATCTGAAAAAATTTGAAACCCTGAACCAACCCCAGTCTCAACCGCAAGCTGCTTGTGAATGCTCCTGTAATCTCTGACCAGGCGGTCATCAACATCGTCATCGCTGGCTTGGGCGGCCAGGGCGTCCTCAAGGCATCCGACATCCTCGTGGACGCCGTCTTCCCCACTGGCTTGGATGTCAAAAAGAGCGAAGTGCATGGCATGAGCCAGCGGGGAGGCTCGGTGCATAGCGATGTCCGCTTCGGACGCGAAGTCTTCAGCCCCATGGTCGCCCCCGGAGAGGCGGATTATCTGCTGGTGCTGGCCCCGGATCAGGTGGAGGTCAACCGCCATCTCCTCAAGCCCGATGGCGTGCTCATCACCCCCGACAGTGTGGACGTCAACCGCCTGCCCAATAAAAAGGCCCTCAACGTGGCCCTGTTGGGCCGCTTGAGCCGGCACCTGGACATGATCCCCCTGGAAAACTGGCTGCAGGCCCTGCGACGCAATTTCCCGCCCGATTTGCACGAAGGCAACGAAAAAGCCTTCCACTTTGGGCGCCAAGGCTGATCGGCGGGGACTTCCCTCACGTGCCGTGCAAGAAACCGCTTTGACAAGCAGGCGGGGCATGGTAAGCTGTCCCTGTATTTGCAATATATTGGCCACATAAACCTTCCATCCCTCCGGGATGTTTCAAACACATGAAAAGAAAGCTGCTCCTCTCCTTCACTTTTGCCCTGGCCCTGGCTGGCGGGCTGGCCTCCCTTTCCGCCGCCGAACTGGGCGATAAGGCCGCCAAATTGTCCATCGCCAAATGGATTAAGGGCGAATCCGTGGATGTCACGGATGGCAAAAACATCTACGTGGTGGAGTTTTGGGCCACATGGTGCCCCCCCTGCCGGGCCAGCATTCCGCATCTGACCAAGCTCCAGAAAAAATTTGCCGACAAGGGCGTGGTGTTTGTGGGCATCAGTGATGAAGAGGAGGGTACCGTCAAACCGTTCGTCACCAAGATGGGCGACCAGATGGATTACCGCGTAGCCATTGATGACGATGACAAAACCAGCAAGGCCTACATGGCCGCCTTTGGCATCAATGGCATCCCGCACGCCTTCATCGTGGACAAGGCCGGGCGCATCGTCTGGCACGGCCATCCGATGGCCGATTTGGAGAAAACCCTCCAGGCCATGGTGGACGGCAAATATGATTTGGAAAAGGCCCGCAAACGCATCAAAGCCGAGAAACTTTTCGAGCAATTTGTCCAGGCCGTGGCCGAAGGCGAGGAAAAGGAGAAAATTGACAAACTCGGCGCGGAATTGGAGTCCCTGGACAAGGAACTGGGCGGCGTCATGCCCGATGGCACCCAGTTCAAAGCAGCCGAGGTGACGCGCATCATTCAATTCCAGATGTTGCTCGAGAAATACGATGAGGCCCTGGAGGAAAATCCCGCTTCCGCCAAAAAGATGGAGGCCGAGCTGGTCAAACTGGCGCCCAAGGATTGGTCGCTCGAGGAGCACAAGACGGATGCCCAATTCCGCAAGGATTTTACGGAGTACTACGCGGCGGTGGGCCGCCGGCCGGACAAACTCAAAGCGGCCTCCTTGCGCACCAAACTGGCCGAAAGCCCCTCCAAAAATGCCGGCCTGCTCAATGATTTCTCCTGGGCCATCCTGACCGATCGCAACGTCAAGGAACGGGACATCCCCCTGGCGCTGATGATGGCCGAGAAAGCCGTAAAATTCAGCGGCGGCACCAACGCCAGCGTGCTCGACACCTATGCCCGGGCGCTGTTTGACTCCGGCAAAAAAGAGGAGGCCATCAAACAGCAGAAGCTGGCCATCAAACATGCCAAATCGGACCAGGAACGCGAGATGTTCGAGGAGAACCTCAAGAACTTTGAGAAATAAGGTTTCCGCGCCCGGCGTCATGCCGGGCGGCAAAACCGGGGGGCTGCATGACGGCCCCCCGGTTGTTTTTTGATGAGGCAGCTCCGTCGGCCGCCTCAAGGCTTGCGTTGACTTTGCCCGCCGTTTAACCTGCGGCCACACATGAACACCAAACTGCGCTTGCAACTTTCGGGGATGATGTTTCTCCAGTACTTCATCTGGGGGAGCTGGTATGTCACGATGGGGCCGTACCTCAAGGACACCCTCCAATTCAGCGGGCAGCAAATCGGCCTGGCCTTCAGCACCACCGCCCTGGCGGCCATGATCTCGCCCTTCTTCGTCGGCATGGTGGCGGATCGGTTCTTCGCCACCGAAAAGGTGCTGGCGGCGCTCCATCTCCTGGGCGGCGCGTGCTTGTTTGGCGCTTCCAAGGCCACCACCTTCGCGACGTTTTATCCGCTCTTGATGGCCCATACCTTGTGTTACATGCCCACCCTCGCGCTCACCAACTCCCTGGCCTTTCATCACCTCACCGATCCCGGCAAGCAATTCCCCGGCATCCGCGTGCTGGGCACCATTAGCTGGATCACCGCCGGTTTCGCCGTTGGCATGCTCGGCGCCAAAGCCAACACCACCCCCTGGCCGTTTGTCATCGGCGCCGGCGTCTCGGTGCTGATGGGCCTCTACAGCCTCAGCCTCCCCCACACGCCGCCCGCCAAACTCGGCCAGCGCGTCACGGTGCGCGACATCCTCGGCCTGGATGCCCTCAGCCTCCTGAAGGAGCGCTCCTTTCTGGTTTTTGTCCTCGGCGCGTTTCTCTTCTGCATCCCCCTCACTTTCTACTTCGCTTTCGTGCCGGCTTATCTGGCGGATCTGGACATCTCCCAAATCCCCCGCAAGATGACCATGGGCCAGATGTCGGAAATCTTCTTCCTGCTGGTCATGCCCTTCTTCTTCGTGCGGCTCGGCGTCAAGTGGATGCTGGCCGTCGGCATGCTGGCCTGGGCGGCGCGCTACTTCCTGTTTGCCTTGGGCGACAACGCCGCCATCCCGGCCGGCGGTCTGCATGCCGATCAACTGGTGGGCCTCCTGGGGCTGGCGGGCATGTTGTACCTGGGCATCATTTTGCACGGCATCTGCTATGACTTCTTCTTCGTCACGGCCTACATCTACGTGGATCAAAAAGCCCACGAAGCCATCCGGGCCAAGGCCCAGGGTTTCATCGCCCTGGTCACGCTCGGCGCCGGCATGTTTGTCGGCTCCAACCTCTCCGGCTGGGTGGTGGACCGTTACTCCTTCCCCCAGGTGCATCCCACCCGCCATAAGGCCGTCCCCGCCGAAAGCTGGGGCACCGGCAACTTCGCCCGCTGGGAGGCGCAAGGCCGGCAGATGTTTGGCCAGATCATTGCCGTCGTCACCAATGGCGCCCCGGCCAATCTTTACGTGGCTCGCCCCGGCGGCGAGCTGAAGGTGTCGCCGGAGCAACCGGCCGCTGTGGAAGCTGTATCCGTGGAGATCACCACCGTGACCCGGGGCATGGAGAAACCCGTCGCCGTCTTGCAGGTCTTTGAGCCGGTCATGGACCCCGCCGCCAAGCCCCCAACACCGTCCAGCTACAAGCCGGCCAATAACTTTGTCGCCGTCCCGCCCGCGGCCCTTACCAAACCGATGAGCAACTGGCGGGACATCTGGCTCCTGCCGGCCTACGGCTCGCTGGTGATTCTGGCTTTGTTCCTGCTGCTCTTCAAGGAACAGCCTGCTTCCCGAACCGCCAAACAGGCATGACGGCGGGGAAAGAAAAGGGCCGGCTTCCCTGCCGGCCCTTGCCCTGAGGCTGTCATCACCGGCTTATTTCCCGCCGGTCACGCGCTGAACCAGCAAATCCTCAAAGGCTCCCTGGTCCTTCCATTCCGTGGCGGCATTGACCATTTTGCCTTGTGGATCAAGGCGGGTGAAACCGTCCTCGGTGATCTTCACCCCCAGCCGCTCCATCTTGCACAAGTCCTGCGCAAAGGCCAGGTAGATGGCCACGCAGTCAAACAACGTGCTGCTGCGCGATTCCACCGCCGACGTGTCCCCCTTCGTCCGATCCGCCTCCCAGGCCCGGTAGTTCTCGATGATCGCCCGGGCCACCGGATGTTGCGATTGGCGCACCCTGGCATACCGCTCGCCGCGCAGCACAATCAACCCGCAGGTGTCCAGCGGCGTGATCGTCATCTCCCACGGCGCCGCAAACGTCTCCTGGCAGGACTTGACGTCCGCGCGCACATTCCATTCGGCGTCCACCTTCTGTTTGTTGCCCCCATAACCCACGCGCAGGCTGCCGTGCATCCCCACAAACCGCGCTTTCTGCGCAATCCGCGGCTCGCGCTTCAGCGCCTCGGCAATGTTGGGCAGCGGGCCGATGCAAATCAGGGTGATCGGCTCCGGCGATTGCATGATCAAATCAATCATGGCCTGCACCCCGTCCGAGTACACCTTCCCGGGGTATTGGTGCAGGTTGTAGCCCTTGATCCACGCCGCCTGCGGCCCGCTGCCGTGCGCCTTGGCGTCCACGCCAATCCCGATCGGAATGTCCGTCCGCCCCACCGCCTCCAGAAACTTGGCCACAATCAGCGGACGATAATTCACCTTGCCGTAGTCCGTGACCACCAGCTTCAAGTCCAGCTCCGGGCTGAGCAATACCATCCCCAGCGCCCACGTGTCGTCAATGTCATCCCCAATGTCCGTGTCCAGGATGACCGGGATCCGTTTTTGCGCTGCCTGAGCATTCAGCGGCAGGCAACATGCCATTCCCACAACCACCAGGGTGGCCAGCGTGCTGACGAGCATTTTCATGTGGTAGGAACTATTCGATGCTGATTTTGAACTGTTCACCGGCCTTCAGCGACAGCGCAAAGGCCGCCATCAACTGCGGAATGTATTGCAAATCTTTGAGGCTCACCACCTCCACCGGCGAGTGCATGTACCGGTTGGGCAGGCTGATCAACGCCGAGGGTATGCCCCCGCGCGTCCAGAAAATGACATCCGTATCCGTGCCGCTGGTGGAGGAGATGGCCTCGTGTTGCAGCGGAATCTTGTGCTTTTGGGCCACTTCCTCCAGCCGCTCCACCATCGCGGCATGATTGCATCCCCCATGCGTCAGCGCCGGCCCGGCGCCCAGCTTGATGTCGCCATGCTGCTGTTTGCTCACCGTCGGATAATCCGTAGCGTGCGTCACATCCACCACCAGGGCGGCGTCCGGCTTCAACGCATAAGCAATCTGCCGGGCGCCAAACAGGCCCACCTCCTCCATGATGTTGGAGACGGCGCACACCTCCGCCTTGAGCTTCTTTTTCTCCGCCGCCAGCAGCCGCAGCGTTTCCGCCACCGCCCAGGTGCCGATGCGGTTGTCAAAAGCCCGCGCCACCGCGATGTCCCCGCGCAACACCTCAAATTCATCCACCAGCGTGATGGGATCGCCAATCCGCACCAGCGCCTCCGCCTCCTTGCGCTTGCTCACCCCGATGTCAATGAACAAATCCTCGATCTTCGGCAGTTTTCGCTCGCCATCTTTTTTGGTCAGATGCGGCGCCACGTTGCCCACCACGCCCTTCACCGGCCCCTGGCGGGTGTGGATCACCACCCGCTGCGCCCGGATGATCGCGGCATCCACGCCCCCCACCTTCCGCACATAAATAAACCCCTGCTCATCAATGTAATTGACCGACATCGCAATCTCATCCGCATGCGCCGCCAGCATCAGCCGGGGACTGCCCCCCTTGTTCAACACGGCCACGCAGTTGCCGTAAGCATCACTGAACGTTTCTTCCGCATACGCCCGGACGTAGTTCAACCATACCCGCTGACCCCGCCGCTCCTGGCCGCTGGGGCTGGGCGTATTGACCAGCGTTTGCAAAAATTCCAACGATTCCTTACGCATCATAATTCCCTTGTCCCTCCCGCCTTCCGCCCCGCAACCCGCCTGCCGGGTTTTCTGCGGGTGGAAAAAATTGGCACGCCCGCCGCGATTCGAACGCGGGACCCGCTGCTTAGAAGGCAGCTGCTCTGTCCAACTGAGCTACGGGCGCGCTGCAGGATGCCCTTTACCCTACTGGATTTCGCGCAGGCAGGCAAGCGGCACCGCCATATCCTCACCGCCTCAAGGCGGGGTGGGGGACGCCCGCACCGCCGCGCAGGCCCGCCGCAGGTATTCCTCGAACTCCCATTCCCCGCTGCTGCCCGTTTGGCGCACCACCACCAAATCCAGGCTGGGCACAAACGCCAGCAACTGCCCCCCGGAGCCGGGTTTGGAGCGGGCATCCAGCGGAATGCCCGCCCCGCTGCGGCCCGATTCCGGATTGAGCAGGGCCGGCAGCTCCCAACCATGGGAGAAAATGCGCGGATGCAATTTCCAGCGCATTTCCAGACTTTCCACCTGGTGGGTGGCGGCGGCCGTTTCCTTGATGAACCAGGCGGGTATCACCTGGCGCTCCTGCCAACGCCCCTGCCTTAATAAACAGTAGCCGATCCGGGCCAAATCGCGCGCTGATAGTCCCACCCCGTGCGACGGATGCCGTCCGTGTCGTTCATCGCCCTCGTAATACTGAAACCACCAGTGCTCAATCCCCAGCGGTTTGAACAAGGCTTCCACGGCAAACTGGTCATAGGGCTTGCCGGTCACCGTCTCGCAGACCAGCGCCGCATGGGCAAAGGCATGCGTCGAGTAGCCGCAACCCGTGCCGGGATCAAACGCCAGCCGCTCGGTACGGGGATCACCGCTGTGGCCCAGGATGTATTCCCATCGCCCATCATTCGGAGCGCCGGTGGCCTCGGGGCAGATGCCTGAAGTATGATTCAGCAGTTGTTGCACCGTAATCCGTCCCTTGCGCGGGTCGCTCAAAGGCTGGGCCCAGGGAATAAATTCAAACGCGGCATCCCCAAAGCGCATCCGCCGCGGTGTCAACCCTTGCTGGCTTTGTTCGGATGCGATGGCCAGCACCGTGGCGCAAATGGCCTTCGAAAGGGACGCCACCCGCGAGGTGTTGGTTCTGACCCCCGGGCCGCGCTCCACCTCCAGCACCACGTAGCCATGCCGCACCACCACCGCCGCAAAATGGCGTTGATCACTCAGCAGCAGCCACGCGCTCAAGGCCCGCAACGCCTCAGGATCCATGCCCCCCAGCCGCCGGAGCTCCTCATCACTGCCTAAAACCCGCCAGCCCCCCTGAGATTCCGGTGGCGGAAAATAATCTGCCGCCCCCAGCGCCAGTGCCGCCCCCAGCGCCAGCAGCAGCGCCAGCCGGCGCCAAAGCCGTTCTGAAAGTGGGAGCTGGGCCATGGTTCATGACCCCGGACAGCCCGGTTCAAGGGGATTTGCTGCCCAGGCAGTATAGGTGCGTCTTGCCGCGCACGTAGATGCGGCCGTTCACAAAGGCCGGTGTGGCAAACACCATGTCGGGCAGTTTGTTGCGGCCCAATTCCTGAAACTTCGGCCCCGCTGCCGCCAGGATGGTGACGCCTTCTTCACCCCACAAATACAGCCGCCCGCCCGCCACGCAGGGCGAAGCCTTGAAATTGATCTCCAGCTCATGCTCGTATTGTCGCTTGCCGGTGGCCACCTCGTACACCGTCAGGATGCCCGAGCTGGTCAGCAAATAAACATACTGCCCGTCGCTCACCGGGCTGCAAATGTCCGGAATCCCGTCCAGTTGTTTCCACAGAACATGAGTCTTGGTGACATCGCCCGAACCATCGGGTTTCGTGGCCACCAGCTCCTCGTTGGCCGTTAAAACGAGTCCCCCCGCAACAATCGGCGAAGGCGCCACCTCACCATGACAAACCTGCGCCCGCCACAGCTCCGCGCCCGTGTCGGGATCATAAGCCATCAGCCATGGATTGGCATTGGCCACCAGCAGCAGGCGCTGGCCGGCCTGCGCCACAATCGGCGTGCTCCAGCTCGCCCCGACCGGCCGCGGGGCCGTCTTCCAAACCTCGGCCCCGGTGGCGGTGTTGAAGGCGTAAATCACCGATTTCTTCGCCTCCTCATCCCCCTGATCCCACTGCACGATCAGCAAGTTCTTATACACCTCCAGCGAGGCCGAATGCCCATATTGATTGTCGGGTTTGCCCAGACTTTTTTGCCACACGCTGTTGCCCTGAAAGTCAAACGCCGCCAAATCGCCGGTTTCAAATATCGCGTACACGCGCCGCCCATCCGTGGCGCAGGTGGAGGTCGCGTAGAATCGGCCCTCCTCATCCTCGGGCGGAAGGCGTTTGCCCGGTTTGCCCACGGGCTGCTGCCACAGCAGTTTTCCGGTATCCGCGTCCACACAAAACACCTCGCGCGTGCCGGAATTGCCGCCGGTCATAAAAATGCGATTGCTCCAGACCACCGGCGAATTGGGACTGCCATAGGGTAGCGGCGTTTTCCACACAATCCCCTCGCCGCTTTCCCCATCCCACTTGACCGGCAGGTTGGTGAACACAGACACCCCCGCCCCCTCGGGGCCACGAAAACGCGGCCACTGCCGCGCCATTTCCTCCCGCGTGGGGAAGGACGTATCCAGCGACGGCGCCCCGCGGCTTTCCGGCGAGGCGGGGGCCGGCTTCTTCGCCAGCACCACCTCCAAATCGCTCTGGGATGATTTCACCGCCCACAGGGCTGCGCCAAGGCCCACGACGGTTACGGCACCCACGGCCAGGCGGGATAGCCGGGCATCGCGCTCGTATAAATCAGGACGCGCCACATACTTCCCCGGCCGCGGCAGCCGCCGGCGCCACGTGGCAAAATACAAGGCCGGCAACAGCACCAGCGCACCCCCCAGCAGCAGCCAGCCGCTGCGTTGCACTCGCGTGACATAACGAAAATACGCGGCCCGCAATTCCAGATCCAGCTCCCGTATCTGCTGCTTCAGCTTCTCGTTGGCCGGTTGTTGCACCAGCGCAGCCTTCCATTGCGCCAACTGCGGATGATCCACCGGATTGACCCGCCGGCTCTGGAAATAACTCACCACGAGTGCCACGGACAAAATCGCGCAGTAAATCCCCGCCACCCAGGCCACCCGCCGCGCTGGTTCTTTCCATGGATGCTCGTCGCCAGGCGCCGGAGGTTTGGGCGCCGGGGCAGGGGAGGGGTTGGCAGGTTGGTCAGGCATTTTTATTCACGGAAGCGCCCGCCGGAGCCGCGCTCAAGGGAATGGTTCTCGCCCGCTGTTCCCGTTTGATGCGGGCCTGTTCATTCGGACAATGCGTGTAACATCGGGCGCAGGCGACGCATTGCCCCGGATCCGGCTCAAACGCGCACCGGCGTTGATCAAATTGGGCCAGGCTCAGCAGCTTCAACCCCAGGACCAGCCCCGCAAAGGCGCCCCAAATCATGCCGCCCACCGCAAACCGCCCGCGAATCTTCATCGCCGTCGCATACAATTCCTCCACCGGCTTGCCCGTGTCGTGAAACGCCTTGCTGGCGTCGGTCATTTGCGCCGCCCGTCCCGTGGCCTCCGCCGCCACTTGCTCGGCCAGCGCCACCGTGGCGTTCATCTTGGAAAACGGCACCGCCAACTGCCGTCCCAGCCAGCCACCGGCCGCCACCAGCAGCACCGCCAACCCGCCCATGGCCAGGCGCCGCCGCCAAAGCTGTTGCGGCGTGGGCGCGGGCAGCAGGCCCGTGGGCTCGCGAATGGCGCCGTAGGGGCACGCCACATCGCACAACTGGCAATGCACACAATCCTCCGGCAGCAGGGTGACGTTGTGCCGGGAAAAACGGCTGCAGAGGCTGAGCAAGGCCCCGTAAGGGCACAGAAACCGGCAATACGGCCGCCCCACCATGGTGCCCAACAACAAAAAGGCGCCTCCCAGTGCCAACATGGAAAAAGCCCCGCTCCGCCGGTACAACGAAACAAAGGGATCATACTGGCAGAAAAGAAACGCGCTGCCGGTGGCCGCAAAAAGAATGCCGGCCCCCAGGTAAAGGAACGGCAGCACGCTCAAACCGTGCTCCAGCCAGGGCGGCAAAGTCTTGGGCTTCACCACCACCAATTCTTGAATGGCGCCCAGCGGACAGACCGCCGCGCAAAATACCCGCCCAAAAAACAGCGCAAAGATCAGCGGCAGCAGGAAAAACGCCAGCACGGCCCATGGCAGCGCGTAATGCGCGTTAAACAGGGCCAGGGCCACGTCCTGCGTCGAACCCACACTGCACACGCAACCCTTCCGGTAGAAGCCGAAATACACCATCGAAAAAACCGTCAGCCAGAACACATGCTTGCGGGAGCGCAGTTTGAGCACAAAGTACGCCGCCAGCGACAGCGCCCCCAGCAACACCGCCACATCCACATACTGCATGAAGTCCGCCCGGGGCGGCGGCGCCGTGGTGGCGGGAAACGTATAACCGGATTCAAAATCAGGCGGAGGAAATCGCTCCACGCCCCGCAACGCATGGGCCGCCCACAGCAGCCCGGCCAGCACTGCCAGGATTTTTGCCCACCGTCCCGCCCTTGCCCAGACCCTTGCACCCCAATCCTTCATGCGTGATGTTCCCTGGATTTGAACTTGTATGGCTGGTCCGCCGACACCCGGGAAATGGCCTGGGCGGGACACACCACCGCAATCGAGCACTCGTTGCAATTCACACACCGGTCATGCCGGATTTGCAAATGGAACGAGCCATTCCCAAACAGCGTGCAGCCCTTGACACACTTGGCGCACCCAATGCACAGCGGCTCGTCTATCGAATATTCAAAATACGGATCCTCCAGCGCCCGCCGCTTGATGGCGCCTGTGGGGCAAAGCTGGTTTTCCGCCGCCGTGTTCAGCGCGTTGGGTTCCGGCTCGAAATAGCCCGTGCACAGCTTGCAATAGCCGCACATCGGATAGATCTGCACACACTTCACCGCGGAAGGTTGCAGCACGCAGGCGGTGGCACACTGGCCGCACCATGTGCATTTATAAGGATCAATCTGCCAAACCGTGTTCGCGGCGCTGGTTTTCAAGGCCATCCCCCCCACCAGCACCCCCAGCCCGGTCATCGCCGCCGTCCGCACCGTCTCCCGCAAAAATTGCCGCCGGGCCACTCCCGGCGACCCTGGCGTTTGCGGCATTTTAACTGGACAGCTCATACGACTTCAGGAGGTTGCCCCCGCCTTTTTGGGCGTCATAATTCTTAACGTGTTGCTGACCTGATCCAACACCAGCACCCGCCCCTGCCCATCGGCCGCCGCATCCAGCCCGGCCATCGAGCCATCCCACTTGTTCAAGGCCGCGCCCGTCCGCAGACTCTCCGGAAAGGCCTCCGGTCCCACCACCACACCCTCAAATTCACCTTTGGCGCTGTACCGTTTCACCCGCGGAATCCCTTTCTCGCAGGTGATATACCGCCCATCGGGCAGCAACGCAATGTTGATGGGATTGCAGCAACCGCAAAAACCTTCCACCCCCATGCTGGTTTTTCCCCACGAATTCACCAGGTTGCCGTCGAAAGTGTACGTCTCCACCAAATGCCGCCCCGGATTGGTCACGCGCAACAAGCCGTCCGGCCCCACCTCCACATCCAGGAAAGGACTCGGCACTACCAGCCCCGGAATCTTGCGGCTCGCGTCCTTCTCGCCCAATCGCCCAACCAGCCGGCCGGACTTGTCATATCGCAGCACCACCCGGTTGCGCGCATCGGCGGCAAACACATCCTTTGCCGCCACCGCGATGCCGGTGAACCAGGCGTTGGGTCCGGGTATGTTCCATGGCTCCCGCCGGCGGCCTTGGGGATCAAAGACTTCCACATGATCCTTCACCGCCACATACGCCGTGCCGTCCCCTTCCACGGCCACAGCACGAATGACATCCAGGGCCTGAATCTCCCGCAACTTTTCCAGCCGCGCGGAAAACACCAGCAACGTTTTGCCCGCGCTCACCCAAATCTGATCCTCCGGCCCCACCGCCACCCGGCGCCCCTCGGCCACTGGCAGGCGGAAAGTGCTTTGCATCTCGTAAATTAAATGTTTGGGATCGGTTTTGAACAGATGCTCCACCTTGTACTCGTACGGATTCGCCTTGGACGGGGGCGGCGCTGGAGCCGCCCCGGCCGCCGCCGTGGCGGCACCCCCGGCCAGCGTACCCAAAAACCCGCGGCGGGTCAGGGAGATGGGCGTTTCCTGGGCTGGTGGATTGGGCTTCTTCATGGGAGCCGTATGGTGGATTGGCGCCGGTAATCCAGGGCGGGCGGCAAATCGCAGCGGGCCAGCAAGGAACACCCCCCGCACACCCCTCCCCGGCTACAGGCCTGCCCCCGCACCACGAGCGTCACCCCCACCGCCGTCAACGCTCCCAGCATCCCGCGCCGCACCCAGCGGCGCAGAAACTGCCGGCGATCCAGGGTCTGTTTGCCCGCTTCGCGCATATGGCTTCTCACAGCACCGGCGCTAGTTTACTTTAATATCTCTACAAATTACCAGCACATTAGACGCCATGCCACTCCGACATCATCAACTTTTGCCCCAGGTCAATCATTCCCTTGATCATTCCCATGGCCTAGGGGTTGCCCAATGGCGGACGTGCCGGGGGAGATCCGTCTTTTCCCGGCCCGACATCCCCTCTTCACCCCACTTTTCCGGAATCCACCACAACCAAGCTTAAAGCTCCGCCATTCCTTGCCTCATCCGCGGAACCATCCCCCAGCCCGGCCTTGCCGGCACGCAACCCAGACCCCACAGCAACCTCATGGCGCCTCCCACGGGACCGGTATAAGGGCTGATATTTTCTATTTTGCCGGGGGAGGGTTTTTGGCAGACTCCGGCCCTGTGGGCATCAAACCCGAACAGCTTTCCCGCATGATGGAGCGCCTCCAGCGGCCGCGGAAAACCCCCGAGCCGGCCGTGGCCCCCACCGCGGCGGCCCCGCGCACCCGCGACGGCCTGGTGGTGCTGGGGGTGGACCCTTCGCTGCGGGGCACGGGCTATGGCGTGGTGCGGCAGGCCAGAAATGGCCCCGCCATGATTACCCACGGCACCATTGCCTGCGGCGCCACCTGGCCCGTCAGCCGCTGCCTGGGCCACATTGCCCGGACGTTGCGGGAGGTGGTGGCCAACGCGCATCCGTCCGTGTGCGTGGTGGAGGGGCTTTTCTATGCGCAAAATCTTCGCACGGCCATCGTCATGGGCCAGGCGCGCGGCGCCAGCCTGGCCGTCGTGGCCGAGGCCGGCCTCGAGGTCTATGAGCTGGCCCCTCGCAAGGTGAAACAGGCCATCGTTGGCTACGGAGCCGCGCAAAAAGAGGCCGTCGCCCGCATGGTCCAGCGCATGTTGCACCTCGCCGAACTGCCCGCCCCCGACGCCGCCGATGCCCTGGCCCTGGCCCTGGCTTATCTGCAGGAGACCAGCCGCTACCTCATCGCCGGCCCGAAAAAGATTTGAGTATGATTACCTTTTTACGCGGTACTCTGCTGGAATCCCTGCCCACCCAGGCCATCGTCGAAGTCAACGGCGTGGGCTACGAAGTGCTCATCCCCCTTTCCTCCTATGACAAGCTGCCGCCCCCGGGCAGGGAGGTGAAGCTGCTGACCCACCTCCTCGTGCGCGAGGATGCCCACGTGCTCTATGGCTTCATGACCGCGGCCGAGCGCGAGCTGTTTCGCCTCCTCATTGACACCGTCAGCGGCATCGGCCCCAAGACCGCCTTGAATGTCCTCAGCGGCATGAGTGTGACCGCCTTTCGCGGCGCCGTCGCCAACGGCGATGTCAAGGCCCTGGCCCAAATCAGCGGTGTGGGCAGAAAAACCGCCGAGCGCATGGTGGTGGAGCTGCGCGACAAAATTGGCGCCGCCGGCGCCTGGGAGGCCAGCAGCGAGGCCCGGGGACTCTCTCCCGAGGATCAGCGCGTCAACGACGCCGTGCTGGCGCTCCTCGCCCTGGGCTTCAAACAGGTTGAGGCCCACGAGGCCGTCCGCGCCGCGCAGGCCATGTTGGGGGCCTCGGCCACCGTCGAGGAGCTGGTCCGCGCCTGCTTGAAAAAAGGTTGAAGCCGCTTGGCCACTTTTCGACAACGTCCCCTGCGTTCAGGAGTGGTGGTGCCCCACACCGTCCAATGGCACGGCCGCCTGGCGGCGCGCCTCTTGTTCTGGCTGGTGCAGGGATGCGGGGCCTCCCTGCGCCTGACGGTGGACGACGCTTCGGGCCTGCTCAACGTTCCGGCCCACGAGCGCCGGCCGGTCATCTTCTGCCTCTGGCACAACCGTTTGGCAGTGGCCCTGCCTTTGCGCCGGGCATTGTTGGAACTGCGGGGCCTGGCCCGGCCCATGGCGGCAATGGTAAGCGCCAGCAAGGATGGCGGTCTGCTCGCGCGCGTCCTCGAGCTGGCCGACATTCAGCCCGTGCGCGGCTCCAGCAGCCGCCGCGGCCCCCAGGCCATGCTGGAATTGAAAACCTGGGCCGAGCGGGGGTATGACCTGGCCATCACGCCCGACGGCCCCCGTGGCCCCTGCTGTGTGGTGCAGGATGGGGTGGTGGCCCTGGGCCAGATTACCGGCCTGCCGATCATCCCCGTGAATGTGCTCCTGGCCTGGAAATGGCGCGTGAACAGTTGGGACCGTTTTCAGGTGCCGCTGCCCTTTTCCCCCTGCCACGTCCGCCTCGGCGAGCCGCTCCGCGTGCCGGAGGACGCCAGCGACCAGCAGCGTGAGGAGCTGCGGCAACTGCTGGAGGGCCGCATGCGGAAGCTGGCGCCCGACTGAGCCTCAGCCAAACCGCCGCGTCAGCCGCCATTGATGATACGCCCGCCGTTGCGCCGCCGTCATCGCTTCAAAGTTCGGCGCGCCGTTGGGGAAGGTGGGCCACGCCGCGGCCTTCTCCCCGGAGACCGGCGCAGGCGGGGCCGCCGCCGTGCTGCCTCCGGCCAGCGGATTGTTCTGCACGTGGACGGTGGCCCGCCGGGCGGCGGTCCCGTCGTACTGCATGCTTTGATCCGTCAGCTCCAAATCTTTCTCCAGCGGCAGCCGCGGCTTGATGCCCTTGGCCTGCAACACGCCGTGATAGGCGCGCACCGCCTCCTCCGGCGAAATCCGCCCGTCGGTAATCAACCGCAGCATCTCAATGAAGGCCAGTTGATGCTCGGCATGGTTGATTTTGCGCCCGAACAACGCCACGCGCGCCCCGTATTTCTGGGCGTCGTGGATCAGCTTGAAGGCGTCGTAGGTGGTCCCCGCGCCGCCGCCCAGGATGCCGATCACCAGATTGGGATCATACTGCGCCAGCTCCTCCAAAGCCCGCGGCCCGTGATACACAATTTTCAGGAACAGCGGCCGCCCCGCCTCCGTCACCCCCGCCAGCGTCCGTAAAATCTGGTCATTGATAAATTCGCCCAGCTTTTCCGGCGGAATCCCGCTGGGCACGTTGGGATCAAAGACCTCCAGAAAATAGCGAAACTTTTTGCGCTCGGCTTCCTCGCGAAAGGCCTTGAAGCACATCAGCGTTTCCCGATCCTGCTCCAACTGGTTCACAAACGTCAGCGAATACAACCCCAGATTGGCGCCGGGAAACTCCGCCGTCCCGTCCCGCGCGCACTCAATCCGGCCGCACTGGATATGATCAATGGTGGCGCTGCGAAACGGCTGGGCCGGCTCCCGCGTGTAACAACCGTGCCGCACCACCCAGATGTCCGTGGTGTCGTTGGCCCGCGCCGCGGGCGTCACGCTCGAGTCTTTGAAAAGTCCCTCCTTGATCGTGAGCTGCTCGTTCACATAGGCGCTCATCAACATGATGTCCACCACCCCCTGCGCCACCACCTCGCGGATGACATCCAGAAACTCGGGCAGATTCCGATACCCAAACTCCTCCCGCGTCCACACCTCCGGCGAGAAGCGCGCCGGCCGCTCCCCGCGCGCCGACAAATAATACCGCGGCCCCGGCGCGCGCACCCCAAAGGCCATGTCGGCATCCTTGGCGTCCGCCAAAATGAACGCCCGCGAGCGCGGGTTGGCCTTGATCTCTGCCAGTTTGGCGTCGAGCGAGCGCATCATTGCAACTGGCTCATGATTTGATCCGTGATGGCCTGCACCAGCGCCTCGGCCTGCGGATCCGGCGCGGGGCCCGCCGCGGCCGCCTTGGGCGGCACCATGCAGGTCACCCCCGGCCGCCACTCGCTGTTGTCGCACAACTCGCACTCCTTCAGCCCCGCGCGCGCATCCGGGATCCCCAGGGTGGACTTGATCTTCAAAATGTCCTGCAGGTACTTCGGCTCAAACGTCTTCAGCGGCACCCCCAGATGCGTGCCAATCACGATGGTGTTGCAATAGGCCTCCAGGATTTCCATCTTGAAATACGCGTCCTCCACATCCACATGGCTCCAGGATACCGCCCCATGGTTGCCCATCAATATGGTGTTGTGCTGCTCCACCAGATCCGCCACCAGCTTGCCCATCTCCGGCGTGCCCGGCGTGCGGTATTCCGCCACCGGCACCGTCCCGATCATCACCTCGATTTCCGGAATCATGCACGTGGGCGGCGACAGGTTGGCCACGGCAAATGCCGTGGCGGCGGGCGGATGGCAATGCACCGTGGCCACCGCCCGCGGCTGCCGTTTCATGATTTGCAGGTGCATCAAAATCTCGCTCGTCCGCTTCTTCTCCCCCAGCAGTTGATGGCCCTCCAAATCCACCAGACAAATGTCCGCGGGCTTCATAAACCCCTTGGAAACAAGGGTGGGCGTGCACAGCACAATGTCCTCGCCCACGCGGATGGCAATGTTGCCCCCGTTGCCATCTACGTAATTCCGCTGCCACATGCGCCGGCCAATGTCACAGATTTTCTCCTTCAACTCGTGAATGGCGGGCGAGTTGAAAAAGGCCTCCAGCTCGGCCTTGGGGCTTTTGGACGTGGGCGGTTTGGCCGGGGCCGCCGCCCGCGCGCTGCCGCCGCTGCTGCTGGCGGCCGCCTTCCGCAGGCCGCCGTTGTCCTCCAAATCGCGCAGAAAATCCCGCGCCGAAGGCGTCAAAATGGCGTCGGCGGGCAGTTGGGTGACATCCTGCCCGCGCCGCAGCATCTCTTCCAAATCACGGACGCTGATTACATTTTTCATAAAATCCTGCCTTTGCATCAGGCTTTGGGTTGGGCCGGCGTTTCGGCCGGGTGATAAAACATCTGATCCACCAGCGCGGTGCAGATCGCGTCAATGGGCGTGGGTTGCTCAAAAGGCACTGCCGCCTCCCGGCCCTCCACAAACCCGATGACCTGTCCCACGCCGCCCCCCAGCGCATCATACGCCACCAGGCTGGGCTCCCGGCTCAATGTCGCCTCCCCTTCGAGGCCCTGCCGGTACTGCTCGCGCCCCAGCGGACTTACAATCAGCCAGCGCGCACCGGTGAGGCTGGGCACCGCCTGGCTCAACGTGACCCGTCCAATGACTCGTCCCAGTCTCATGCGTGGCCCGTCCTTTCCGGCTCATCCACAATGCCCACAATCATCCAGCGGGCGGGGCTGTTCTCGTCCCCCACCGCCACCCGGGCGGCGGCGCCATCGGAGGAGATGATCACGCGCTGGTGCATGCCCGCCCCCCACGGATCCAGCGCAATTTGCGGCACCCCCTCCGGCTCCCCCCGCTCATTGATCGGCTGGCAAATCAGCAGCCGCCACCCCTCAAAACTGGGGTGCTTGCGCACGGCAATCACACTGCCTTCAATGCGGGCTAGCAGCATGGCACAATTCCCCAAACCGGGCCGGCCCCCGCTCCCACCCCGCCCGCGCGGCCGGCGCCGCCCGCCGGGACGGGGCCGCGCCGGTTGGCATATTTTGGGGGTGTCTCGCTCATGGGCTTTCTGGGCATGGTTCTTCAGAAAATCCGCAGCTTGTCCACCATCACGCATCGCCGCACCCGCGTGAAGGTGCGCGGATTGCAGATGCCCTCCCCGGTGGTGGTGGCAATGCTGAAGTTGGGATAACCCTCGCCGCCCGCCCCCAACCCGGCCAGACAGGAGCCGTTCTTCACAAACAACGTCGTCTCCAGCGCCCGCGCCATGGCCGTCATGTGCGCCACATCATGCGAATGAATCATCGCCGAGTGCTTGTAACCCCGCTCCGCTTTCTTGGATAGCTCGATCCCTTCCTCCACCGTGTTGACCCGCACCACCGGCAGAAACGGCATCATCTGCTCCTCTATCACAAACAGATGATCCGGCGCCGTCTCGGCAAACAAAAGTTGCGTGCCCTTGGGAATGCTCACCCCGGCCACCTGCGCCAGCACCTCGGGATCCTTGCCCACCAGCTCGCGGCTCAACACCGGATGCCCGCAGCCCGCCCCCTGTCCGGGAAGGGTGAACGCCGCCTTCGTCAGCCGCTCCACCTGCGCCTCATTCAAACGCACCGCCCCGGCCTTCTCCAGCGCCGCCATGAACCGGTCAAAGAACGGCGCCAGCACGAATACCTCCTTCTCCCCGATGCACAGCAGATTGTTGTCATACGCGGCCCCATAGACCACATGCTGCGCGGCCCGCTCCAGACAGGACGTCCCGTCCACCAGCACCGGCGGATTGCCCGGCCCGGCGCAAATCGCCCGTTTGCCCGTCTGCATCGCCGCTTTGACCACGCCCGGCCCGCCGGTGACACACAACAGCTTCACCAGCTCATGCGACGCAATGGCCTGGAAGGACTCCAGCGTGGGCTTCTCCACGATGCACGCCAGGTTTTCTATGCCCAGCTCGCGATAAATCGCCTCGTTCAACACCCGCGCCGCCATCACCGCGCATTTGACCGCGCTGGGATGCGCGTTAAACACCGCCGCATTGCCCGCCGCCGCCATGCTGATGACGTTGCAGGCCATCGTGGGAATGCTGTGCGTGGACGGCGTCACCGCCCCAATCACGCCAAACGGCGCGTATTCCTCCAACGAAATGCCGTGATCCCCGCTGAAACCCAGCGGCGCGAGAAACTCCACCCCCGGCACGGCGCGCAGCCCCTTGAGCTTCTCGATCTTGTGATCCAGCCGCCCAATCTTCGTCTCCTGCAGCTCGATAAACCCCCACTCGGCCGCGTTCTGATTGCATATATCCTTGACCAGTTGCACCACCTTCTGCCGGCCCGCCACCCCCTTGGCGCTGAGCTGCAGATAGGCCTCGTGGGCCGCCTCGCAGGCCTGCCGGGCATCCTGAAACACGCCAAACGTCCCCCGCAAAGGGGTCCGCTCCGCCGTCTTGATGACCAGATTGACCGCCCCGGCGCTGCTGGCGGATGGCGCGGCTGCTGCGGACGCGCCCGCCGGCGCGGCCGGTGCCGGCGGCGCCGGCGTTGCGGTCCGATTCAGACGGCCGAGCACTTCGGCCACCACCTCGCGAATCAAGGCTTCATTCACTGGCGCACTCATAAGGCTTCGTTAGGTTGTGCAGCCGGGCAGGGGAGGGGCCGACTCGTCCCTCCTTAGCTGCCCGCGTTGCGCGCGTTGTAGATCTGTTTGCCGAAGACATCCACCGTGTCCACAATCCCAATCACCACCGCATCCACCGGCGCATCCTTCAGGTTGGGCGCCAGCCGGGCCGAGCTCCCCTGGCAGAACAGCACCAGCTCACCCTCGCCCGCCCCCACGCTGTCCACCGCCACAATGGTGTTGGCGCCGTTGCGGAATTTGGTGGGATCCTTCTCGTCCACCAACTGCGGCCGCAGCAGCAGCAGCTTCCGCCCGCTCATGCTGGGATCCTTTTTGGTGGACACCACCGCACCTTCCACCCGTGCCAGAAACATGGTTGACCTCCGGGCTGGCGGCGGGCCAAAACCGCACCCGGCGTGCTCCGTCCCCGGAGACGCCCGCACGGCCCGGCCCGGCGCGGGTTACTTGGCCTTCTTGGGCAGCACCGCCTCCACATCCGGATGCGGCCGGGCGATCACATGCACGCTCACCAGCTCGCCCTTGATCGCCTTGATGGCCTGCGCGCCGGCGTCGGTTGCCGCCTTGACGGCGGCCACATCGCCCACCACCACGGCGGTCACCAGCGCGTTGCCCACCTGGGTCATCGGGCCGGCGAGTTCCACGTTGGCGGCCTTCAGCATGGCGTCGGTCCCTTCCACCAGGGCGACCAGGCCGCGCGTCTCAATCATTCCAATCGCTTGAGGCATAGATTTAATGAGTTTTTAGGTTAACCACGAATGCACACCAATGAACACGAAAGCTTGCATGGGGAAGATGTCTTGGGTTCACAGGACCAGCCTTTCCCATTCCAGTTTGGCGCGCTTGAAATTGAGCAGCACGCCCACTTTGCACCGGGTGATTTTGAGGTAGTTGAGCAACTGGCCACGCTCGTGATCGGTGATTTGATCCACCACTTTGATTTCCACCACAATCTGCGAGTAGGCAACTAAATCGGGAATGAACTGACCAATCAAAACGCCCTTGTGAAACAGTTCAAACCGCGGTTGTTGTTGATGCGGAATCCCACGGAGCTGGAATTCCACCACCAGAGCATTCTCGTAAAGTTTCTCGGCAAAACCATGTCCCAGTGAATTCAACACCTCCATCGCCGCTCCCACAATGTGGAAGACTTCTTCTTTCAGTGCGATGGCAGGGGCGTTCATGTTGATCAATGATGGGGTTGATTCGTGTTTCTTCGTGTCTATTCGTGGTTCAAATCTTCTCCGCCTCCAGCAGCCGCCGCGTTTCCCGCGCCACCACCAGCTCCTCATTCGTGGGAATCACCATCACCTTCACCCGCGAAGACGCCGTGCTGATCACCGCCTCCCGCCCCCGCGTCTCCCGGTTCAGCGCCGCATCCAGCTCCAACCCCAAACCCTCCAGCCCCCGGCACACCGCCGCCCGCAACCCAAAGTCGTTCTCCCCAATCCCGGCGGTGAACACCAGCGCCTCGGCCCCGTTCAGCTCCACCAGAAACGCCCCTATCCAGTGCCGGATCGCATGCACAAAATGATCCAGCGCCAACTGCGCCCGCGCCTCCCCCTGCTGCGCCCGCGCCGTGATGTCCCGCATGTCATTGTAACCTCCGGACAGGGCCTTCAGCCCGGATTCCTTGCAAAGCTGGCGCTCCGCCTCCTCTAGCGTCATCCCCGTCTGCCGCAGCACATACGGCAGCGCAAAGGCGTCCAAATCCCCCACCCGGTTGTTGTGCGGCAGACCCGACTGCGGACTCATCCCCAGGCTGTTGCCCACCGCCACCCCGTCCCGCAGGCCCGTAATGGAGGAGCTGCCGCCCAAATGACACGAAATCACCCGCAGCGCCGGCGCCCGCACCGGCGTCGTGCCGCCATCCACATAAAGCTGCCGCACCCGCCGCGCCACGTCCTCCCGTCCCAACAATTCCGCCGACCGCTCCGCAATGTATTTGTGGCTCGCCCCATGAAAACCGTAGCGCCGCACCCCCAGCTCATACCACGATTCCGGCACCGCATACCGCTGCGCGGCCGGCGACGCCCATTGGTAGAACGCCGTCTCAAACAGCCCCACCAGCGGCACCCCGGGCATTTCCTGCGCAAACAGCCGGATGCCCGTGATGTAGGGCGGATTATGCGCCGGCGCAAGGCCGTTGAACGCCTCCATCGCCGCCAGCACCCGCTCCTCCAGCCGCACGCAGCCGGTAATGCCCCGCGCCATCACCGTCTTGAACCCCACCGCCGCCAGGTCCGATGCCTGCTGAATGTGCCCGGCCTCCCGGAGCTGCTCCAAACACGTGCGGATGGCCTGCGGATAATCCGTCACCCGCTCCAGCCCGCCCTTGTGCAACATCTGCTCCTGCTCCCCGGCAAAGTAATACAACCGCCACTTGAGCGACGTGGAGCCGATATTGGCAACCAGGATTTTCATGGCCTCTCCACGCACCCCGGCCCGGCAGGGCAGGGGCGCCTGCACCACGCAATTACTTTACTGGAGCCATTTGCCCAGCCCGGACAGCCCCTCGTGCGGACGCGGAATCACCTGCACGGCAATCACCTGGCCCACCTGGGCCGCCGCCGCCGCGCCGGCATCCGTGGCCGCTTTCACCGCCGCCACATCCCCGCGGAAAAAGCCGGTCACATATCCGCTGCCGATCTTTTCCCAGCCCACCAACTGCACGTTGGCGGCCTTCAGGCCGGCGTCGCAGGCTTCCAACAGGGCGCACAGCCCCTTGGTTTCAATCATGCCAATCGCTTGTTGTGCCATAACTCAATTCAGGTAAAAAAGGTTCTCGCTTCAGGGTTATTTGCCGCCTTTGGCCGGTTCGCCAATGAAGGTTTTCACCAAATCCTCGTGCGGCCGCGCCAGAATGTGGGAGCTGATCAGCTCCCCCACCTTCCCCGCGGCCTTCGCGCCGGCGTCCACGGCGGCTTTGACACTGCCCACATCGCCGCGGCACAACACCGTGATCATGCCGCCGCCGATGGGGATGGTTTTGACCAGGGTCACATTGGCGGCCTTGACCATCGCATCGCTGGCCTCCACCGCGCCCACGTAGCCCTTGGTTTCGATCATGCCGAGTGCTTCACTCATAGGTTTCCTTTGGGTTGCTTTTGAATTGGGTTAAAAATCCTGTCCCGCGCCTCGTTGCCAATCATTTGATGAGCTCGCACGGGGTGTCCGCCTGCAAATCGCAGGCGTTGCCTTCATCGGTGTCAATGTGCACCTCCAGTTTGAAGCTCGGATCCACCCGGCACAGCAGCTTCTCCAGCGTCACCGCGCACGGCCCCCCTATCCGCAACTTCATCCAGTCGCCCTGTTTCACCCCATAAAACGCCGCGTCATCCGGATGCATGTGCACATGCCGCAAGGCCCGGATTACCCCCTCCTTCATCTCAAAAAATCCGGCCGGCCCCATCAGCATCGCCCCCGGCGTGCCTTTGATGTCCCCCGACAGCCGCAAGGGCAGATCAAACCCCAGCGCAATCCCGTCCGTGTACGCCAGCTCCACCTGATTCAAATTCCGGCACGGCCCCAGGATCCGCAGGTTGGATATCACCCGGCTCCGCGGCCCAATCAACGTCACCGTCTCCTTCGCCGCAAATTGTCCCTCCTGATACAGCCACTTGTACACCTGCAGCTTGTGGCCTTTCCCAAACAACGCCTCCACCGCCTCCTGCGTCAAATGACAATGCCGCGCACTCACATTCACCACCAGCGGATTGGGCGCCCGCGCCGCCTTGGGCAGGGGCAACCCCAAGCGTTGATACACCGCCTGCCGAACCAAATGTTCGACTTCGGCCCGATGAACTCCGGGTGCGGTAACAGCCATAAAAACAAATGTTTGAGTCGAAAAAACCAAAAACTGGCAAAAATGTCAAATAAAATCTTGCAAATAAAATCGAGTTCTATCAATATCTATCAAAATCTGCCAAAACTATGGCTCATTTGCCGCCAGAAGAACGTCAGCGCCGCATCGAAGAATACCTCGCACGGGTCGAGTTTGCCTCCCTGGACGAGCTGGCGCAGCAGGTGGGCGTTTCCATTTCCACCGTCCGGCGGGATCTGACCGCCCTGCAGGCCCAGGGCACCGTCCGCCGCACCCACGGCGGCGGGCGCATCATCAATCCCCGCTCGGATGAATTTGTCTTTTCGCAGCGGGATACCCACGAGCTGGCGGAAAAGGAGGCCATCGGCCGCGCCTGCGCGGAACTCATCCGGCCCAATCAAAGTCTCATCATGGACGCCGGCACCACGGTGTTTCACGTGGCGCGGCACCTGGAGAGCAAAACCCCCCAAATCGTGACCAACTCCCTGCCCGTGGCGCAGCTCTTCATGAGCTCCAATCAGGTGGAGGTCATGCTTTCCGGCGGCGTGCTATACCCGCGCATGGGGGTTTTGGTGGGGCCGCTGGCGGTCAAAACCTTCAGCGATTTGCATGTGGACGTGGCCATCATGGGCGCCGGCGGCCTGACGCTGGAGGGCATCACCAACTCCCATGCCCTGCTCATTGAAATCCAGCTTGCCATGATCAAGGCGGCCCAGCGCGTCATCTTCTGCCTCGACCATACCAAATTCGGCCGCCGCTCCATGTCCTTCCTCTGTGGCTTGGAGGAGATTGATACGGTGGTCACCGATGCCGCCGCGCCCCCCGATATGGTGGACGCCATCCGTGCCCGCGGCGTGGAAGTGATCCTCGCCCCGCTGGCCATGGAAAACAACGGCCACCACCCCGAACTGAAAGGCCCCGTGGCCGCCGGTCATTGACCGAATCAGCCGGCGGCCCCGGCCTGGCTTTTCACCTCGTAATTCTCGTTGCCCTCCACCACGGCATTGGCCTGATTCAGGATGACCCCAGGTTTGGGCCCCAAATGCCGGTTGCCTTTGATGACATTCTCCGCGGCCGGCGCCCCCATGAGCCGGATGCCGTTGGCGCGCGTGATGTTGTTGACGATGACCACCCGCCGCGCGGGAAATTCCCCCGCCTGCTTGTGGCGCGGCGCCGTGACGTAAATGTCCGCAATGTTGCCGGGGGTGGAGATGTCATTCCCCTCAATATGCAGGCCCTCCACGGCGCCCACATGGAACAGCGACAGATAACTGTTGCCCCGGTTGTTGACCAGCCGGCTGTCGCGGATGATGGAGTTGCAATGATCCTCGTGCATCAACCCCTCCCCGTCATTGATGCGATATTTCTTATCGGAACACCAGTTGCTGTACACCTCGTAATCGTTGCCCTCCACCACCCAGCGCCACCCCCGCATCTCCAGCGCGCGATTGTCATTGGTGGCCGAGCCGTAACTGGCATGAATCCCCGTCACCGTGGGCCGAAACTCATCCCGCGCAAATCGGATGACATTCCGCGCGCACAGCACGCCATCCCCGCTGAAGCCAATGGCGCAGCGCCCGGTGTTATAAACATAATTATCACAAATGACACTGCCTTGGCGGAAGCCCCACGGATGGCTCTCCGGCGTGCCATCATTGCCCGACCCACCCGCCCCGCCGATGCAATGATGGTTCACATAAATCCCGGGGCGGTTGTCGTAATCAAACAGCACCGCAAACCTCACCACTTTTTTCTGGCGGTCCAGCAGGGGATATTCCTCCATCAAAAAATTATCGTCTCCGCTCTTGGGAATGCGGTTGTTGGCCACCAGCGCATTCTCCGCGGCATGCACGCGGATCGCAGAGCGGAATTTGGCCGTGTACCGCAGCCAGCCCGGCTGCGAACCATCGGCCACAGGTATCCCCGGCTCCACGCCGGCGGCATTGCGGATCAGGCAGCCGAACACCAACCGCTGACCGCCACAGCGATGGTTTTCAGCCTCCGCCAGATTGATATAACCCCGGTTGATGCTGAGGTGAACCACCCCGCAGTTGGCCGCCGTGGCGGGATCCTCCAACACAATCCCCTTGAAGGCCGTGGCAATCGGCGTGCCGGAGCCGGTAAATACCGGCTGATACCGCGGAAACTCCAGCCGGGCGGGCGGCGCAAATTTCTCCTCGTGCGCGCGCGTGGCGCCCTCCGGCGGCGCGCCGCGCAAAACGATGCCACTGCGGAGGCGGATATCTGACGCAAACCGATACTCGCCGGCGGGGAAGAAAATCACCCCGCCCCCTTGCGGAGCCAGCCGCGCCTGCGCCGCTTCAAGGCGGGCATCCCAAAACTCCCCCTCCCCGGGAAGGGTGGTGATGTCCAGCACACGATCCCACGGCAGTTTGGCCGTCCAAGCCAGATTCAATGCGGCCAGCGGATTATCCCTTGGCGGCGCGGCCCAACTGCGCCAAGCCAGTGCGCTGGTGGCGCCCACACCAAGGAGCTGAATAAAATGGCGTCGGGTGGTTTGCATGCCCCCAGTGTGCAACAAAACCACCCCCCGTAACAAGGGATGTTATGAGATGCGCGGAGGGATCAGGGGCGGCGGCTGCCGCCAAAGTGAAATCGGCAGCAAATGGTGGCAGTTGGGGCAGGTGGCCGAGTCATAGGCCGACAGGCAATACGGACAGGTCCCTCCCGTGGCAAAGGTGTCAAACGGGCGGCCACATCGCGCGCAAATCCAATACGGGCCGGCCGGCGGCACCGCCCCGCAATCAGGACAGATAAACTCATGGTGGCGGGCGGCGTCCTCAAGCCTCGCCAGATGCCGGGCATGCAGCAGGGCGCGCCAGCAGTTCATGAGGATAAAGATGCTCATGATGAACAACATGGCGGAACCTTGCAGCAGCGCCACGATAAACAGCCCAATCACCCCGATGATCCCGATGGTGCTGGCCACCAGCAGCGCCTTGGCCCGGCCAATGATGAACCAGAGCAACGACCACACAATCTGCCCGCCGTCCAAGGGATAAACCGGCAGCAGGTTGAACCCAAGCATGATGCCGTTGATCACAAACAGCACCAGCAGATAACGCCCCACATCGGAGGTCTCATAGTCGTAACCGGCGGCTTTCGCCAGCCATACCAATCCGCCCAATAGGGGAAATAAAACCACGTTGACCAGCGGCCCGGCCGCTATGCTCCACAACGTCGCCCCCGGCCTCCGGGGAGGATCCACAAACGCCACCCCGCCCAGGGGCCACAACACGATTTGCTCCGCATACCCCCCCGTCTGCCGGCAGGCCAAAGCATGGCCAAACTCATGCATCAGCACGATGCCAAACAGCGAGACGTACTCCAGCACGTTGAAGAGGGGCGATGAGTATTCTCCCAGGCGGGAATAAATCATGTAAGCCGCCACCAGAAACCACGTCCAATGGAGGTACACCTGAATGCCCGCCAGTCGAAACAATTTGAACGAACCTTGCTGCGAAGGCAACATTTATGGCCCAACCTAACATTGATGCCCGCTCCCCACAAGTGCGCGTTAGCCCCGGCCCGACGCAGACACGGGCTGCCAGCGCCAACAACCGCCTGACCCCGACAAACCCCGCGCCCTCCCAACAACGACTTGGACGCTCCCGCCCACCAAGGCTATGTTATGCAACGTGACCGCCAATTCCAACACCCATGCCAAGACAGGCACGACGGCCAACGGACCTTGTTGCGCCTGCCGGCTGGGGCCATTCATGGTGCTGCTCCTGCTGGCCAGCCTGGGTTTCTTGCTCGCTTACCAGCCCCGCCCCGACGCGCTCCCTGAACTAGCCCGCTTCGCTGGACGCTTCCACGTCCTGGTGCTGCACTTTCCCATCGGCCTGCTCACCGTCGCGGCCATGTTGAGTCTGGGCCATTGGCGGCCTCTGGCGCAGCTTTTGCCGGCCACGCCCCCGCCGGTGGTGACCTGGCTTGGCGGCGCAGGGGCCTTGAGCGCCTGGCTGGCGGCGGTGCTGGGCTGGCTGCTGGCCCACAGCGGCGATTACGCCGGGCCGGCGGTGCAACGCCATCTCTATGCGGGCCTCGCTTGCGCCGCGGCCGCGCTGGTGGCCTGGGCGCTGGCCCAAGCCTGGGCGAACCGGCCGGAGTCTGCGCTAAGATACCGCGCCATGGTGGCCTCCCTGCTCATCACCAACGCATTGGTGATTCTGGCGGGGCATTGGGGAGGTATCCTCACCCACGGCGAGAAGTATTTATGGGAAGCGGCCCCCGCCTGGCTGCGCCCGCTGGCCGGCCAGCCTCCCCCGAGTCCGCCAGCCCCGCGCGCGGACTTGTCCGGCCAGCCCATCTATCCGGCCGTCATCGCGCCAGTCCTCCGCCAATACTGCGTGGAATGTCACAACGAACAAAAGGCCAAGGGCGGCCTGCGTCTGGAAACTTATGCTGAAACCATGGAAGCCGTAAAAGCCGGCCAACCGCGGGAAAGCGAATTGCTCAAGCGGCTCCTCCTGCCCTTGAAGGACGAAGACCACATGCCGCCCCCGGGCAAACCCCAGCCCAAACCCGCCGACCTGGCGCTGCTGGAATGGTGGATTGCCACCGGCGCCCCGGAAAAAACACCCCTCCGTGAATTGAACCCTCCGCCCCCCATAAAACAACATCTGGGGCTGGAGTGAGCCACTGCCCCGCCGCAAACGGCTGATGGCAAACCCCTCTCCCGGCGCCGGCAACCCCGGCGCCTCGGCCTGTCACCAGGCGTGAGGAGAAACGGCCAACAAAGCATTGACGCCGGACGGCGGGCGGCTTCAAACTGCGGCCGGTGTTGATGCGATGACCACAGCCAACAAAGTCACCATCTTTCGCATCCTGCTGGTGCCGGCGTTTGTCGTGCAACTGTTGTACTACTACGAAAGCGGCAACCCGCGGGATCGCATTTTGGCTCTGATCTTTTTCGCCGTCGCGGCAATCCTGGACGGCGTGGACGGCTACATCGCGCGCCGGTACAACCAAAAAAGCCAGTTGGGAACCGTGCTCGACCCCCTGGCCGACAAAATGCTGCTGCTTTCGGGCATCTGCTTGTTAAGCCTCATCAAGGCGGATTGGAGCGACCGCATGCCGGCGTGGATCCCCACCTGGGTCACGGCCGTGGTGTTGAGCAAGGACGCCATCCTGCTCGTCGGCATGGCCGTCGTCTATTACACCTGCGGGCGGGTCAAGATCGTCCCGCGGCTGACCGGCAAGGTGGCCACCGCCCTGCAGTTCATTTTGGTGGTCCTCGTCCTGCTCCAATGGCAGCCGGTGGTGTGGCATTTGTCCCTCCTGACCGCCATCCTTACCGGCATCTCCGGTGTGCAATATATTCGGGATGGCGTTAAGCAGCTCAGCCAGAGCCCGCTGAGTTTTCCCGATCACCGCCTCTAAACCCGGCCCGCCCTGCAATTTAATCTGCGCGCGCATTGGCCCGTTGGGCCGGCTCGTCCGAAGGCACCGTGCCCGGCTTCCATTCCTGGGCCATCTTTACCTCCTCGCGCACTTTTTCCAGCAGCGCCAGCCGGTCCACCCATCCCACCCGGTTGTAAAGCACCCGATTGGTGTATTGACGCGCATAATTTTGCGCGTAGGCGTGCCAATAGACCACGGCGGATTGCAACTGGCGCACCGCCTCCTCGCGCCGCGCTTCCTCCTGCGTGCGATCAAACAGGGCCAATGCGCAGGCGGCCCGGATTTTCGCGGCGTAATAATCGCCCAGCAGCGCAAACATTTCCAAATCATTCAGCGTGGCCCGGGCCTCAAGATTAAACCCCTGCCGGGCGCGCAATTCGGGCAGCAACTGATGCACCGTGCGGGCATCGGCCGCCAGCGCATCGGCAATTTGCAGCGGGGTGATGCCCTGCGGAGGCTGGCCTGCCAGCACGGCTTTGCGCCACGCTTTGATGCCCACCACCCCGCTGCCCGGCATCGGATCCCGCTCCATAAACTCGCGCACGGTGTAAAATCCCCGATAACTGGGATGGCTCAGGCACGCCTCCGGAAACCACCGCACGTCAATGCTGCCCCACACCAGGCGGGTGATCTGCGGAAAAATGCGCGAGGCGGCCCGCCAGGCGGTGTCGAGTTTGTCCGCGTCCATCCCGCCAAAACGCGCCGCCAGCACCCGCCGGAAAAAATCGTCCGGCAGCGTGGGATCATAAGCCAGCCGCCCCCACAGCATGAAAGAATACCATTGTTTCTCGATCACCGTGGGGCGGGGGGCGCCCTCCGGCAGCCGGCTCAAAAAGTCCCGGCCCCAGATATAACCATCCGGCCCCATGTAAAAGCCGGCCAGCTTGTCGGCCGGCGGCATGGCCAGAATAAAGTGCCGGGCAAACTCAGGATCCCCCCAGCGAAAGCTGTAAATGTCATCATTGCGGACGGTCAACCAGGTGCGGCGGCCGTTGCCCAGGCTGTTGAGCACCTCCCCAATAAAGGGCGGGTTGGTGATCGAGTACATGTGGGCCACCGCATACTTGTAACTCAGCTCAAAGGGCCCGGGGTAATCCTGCCACCGCTTGAAGATGGCCTCCGGGCGCGTCATGTGCAGGCGGTGAATTAAACGAAAGCTCCGCTGCGGCTCATCTTTCAGCGCGTCTCGTATGCCCTCGCCATACGTCTCCCACAGCCAGCTTTCCTTATCGCGGCCCCCCATGTCATTGCTCATGTGTTCGCCGGCTGTAATGCCCAAACCCGCCAGCAGCGGATAAGTGCGCACCGTCTCGCGCACACTGGCCCGAAAATAGCGGATCAGGTTATCGTCAAGTTTTTCCCGGCTCAGGCCGTGCTTGCCCTCCGCCCCAAAAAGAAACGTATTCCAGGTGAACCAATACACCGCAATGCCCCGGTCCTGCGCGTGCTGCATCACCCCGCGCCAGAAGGCAATCTTCTCCTCCATGCTCATCCTCTTGACCACTTCCGCCTCCTTCAACATCGCGGGCCGGAACATGTCCACCCCCAGATGACTGAACTTTTCATCGAAATGCTCCCGCCGGGCGCGCAGCACATCATTCAGCGCCACCTCCGGGTACTCCGGCACTTTGACGATGGATGGGAAGGGATGCAGATTCCACAGGGTCAAAACATTGTAACGATGCCGCGCCATCTCATCGAGCATCGTGCGCCAGAAATCCATGCTCCACATCTCCGGCAGATTAAGCTGGGCCGCGTCACTGTTGTCGGAATAACTGGGCGTGCGCACATCCAGCGGCACGTTGAACTTGATGCCCCGTTGCTCGATGTACGGCCGATGCTCGCCCGGCCGCAACTGCGCCACCAGACCGAGCCGGATTGCCTCGGCAATCTCCAGCCCCCCATACATCGCCCCGGCAGGATCCGCCCCCGTGACTTCCACCGCTTCGGGGCCGGCCCGTTGGAGCTGAAAACTCTGGGCGGCCCCCTGTCCAGTCACTTTAAGAGTGATCCGCTTGAGCTGGGTTTGCGGTTGGGCCAGCACGGCCCGCTGAATCTCGCCCGCCGCAAAAGCCAGCGGGGGACTGTTGGTGGGGAATAGCGTAATTTCCACCGGCGCTGCCGCCCTGCCCGGCAAGACACCGCCCAACCAGGCGCCCGTCAGGCTCAAGACCGCAAAATGCAAGACGTGTTGCATGCGGCCATCATGCAAAACCCACTCCGCCTTGGCGAGTCGAAGTATCAACAGCACACACCCCCTTTTACTGGGTTTCCGCTTGCGTGAGCTGGCCGCAGGGGATAGCTTGCGCACAAGTTAAATTGCCCTATACGACGTTTATGGATGATTCAAATGCCACAGCGCTGAAACCCGCTGCCCCGCCGTCCGTGTTGCAGCCGTTGTCGGACAACGATGTCGCGGCGGTGGATCAAATGCGGGAGTTGTATCAGAAAATCCGGGCTGAAATTGCCAAGGTGATCATCGGTCAGGATGCCGTCATTGAGAAATTGCTGATCTGCATCCTGTCCCGCGGCCACGGCCTCTTAATGGGCGTGCCCGGCCTGGCCAAGACGCTCATGGTGCATTCCATCGCCAATGTAATGTCCCTGCAATTCAGCCGCATCCAATTCACCCCCGACTTGATGCCCTCCGACATCACCGGGACGGACATTTTGCAGGAAACCGATCAGCCGGGCCGCCGCGCCTTCGAGTTCGTCAAAGGCCCCATCTTCGCCAACATCATCCTGGCCGACGAAATCAACCGCACCCCGCCCAAGACCCAGTCGGCCCTGCTGGAGGCCATGCAGGAGTACAAGGTCACGGCGGCCGGGCAGAACTTCAAACTGCCGCTGCCCTTCTTTGTGCTGGCCACGCAAAACCCCATTGAGCAGGAAGGCACCTATCCGCTGCCGGAGGCCCAGTTGGACCGCTTCATGTTTTTCATCACCGTAAAATATCCCACCCTGGAGGAGGAGCGGCGCATCGCGCGCGAGACCACCGGCAGCATGACCGTGAACCTCAACAAACTGGTCAACGGCGAGCAGGTCATGGCCTACCAGGAGCTGGTGCAGCGCGTCCCTGTCCCGGACCACATCTACGACACCGTGGTGGACGTGGTGCGCATGTCCCGGCCCACCGAACCAAACGCCCCGGAGTGGATTAAAAAATACGTGACCTGGGGCGCCGGACCGCGGGCGGTGCAATACCTCGTCAAGGGGGCCAAGGCCCGCGCCGTCCTCAATGGCAGCTACCTGGTGCGCATGGAGGATGTGGAGGCCGTCTTGCAGCCGGTTCTGACCCACCGCATTCTGACCAATTTCCAGGCCCAGTCGGAAGGGGTCACCAGCGAGGAAATCATCAACCGTCTCTGGGCCGAAGTGCAAGGAGCTGAGCAGCGTGGCTGAGCGCGGCAGCAGAAAGTTTCTCGACCCCAAGGTTGTCGCGCGCCTGGTGCAGCAGCCCATGGGCACCCGTCTGCCCATGATCGGCTCCGTCGCGGGCCTCCACCGCAGCCCCCATCGCGGCTCCAGCGTCGAGTTCGCCGAATACCGCAAATACGCCCCCGGCGACGACATCCGCCGGGTGGACTGGCGCGTGTACGCCCGCACCGATCGCTTCTACGTCAAGGAATTCGAGGCCGACACCAACCTGCGCTGTTACCTGGTCCTGGACTGCAGCGGCTCGATGGCCTTCCGCGGCGAGCGCACCGAATCCAAACTCGATTATGCCCGCCGCCTCATCGCCACCCTCGCCTATCTCCTCATTCATCAGGGGGATGCCGCCGGCCTGGTCTGTTTGAGCGACCGCATGCTCTGGGACATCCCGCCCAAACGCAATCCGCGCCATCTCCAGGCCGTGTTTGATGTTTTGGAGGAGGTGGAGGCCCGGGGAGAGACCGCCCTCATTCGCTGCCTGCACGAGGTGGCCGAAAAAGTGCGGCAGCGGGCCCTGGTCATGGTCTTCAGTGATTTCTTTTGTCCGGTGGAGCCGCTGCTCGAGTGTTTCCAACACTTGCGCTTTCAAAAGCATGACGTGGTGGCCTTTCATCTCATGGACCGCCTGGAATTGGAGTTTCCCTTTGACCGCCCCATGCGCTTTGTGGACCTGGAATCGCCGGAGACGCTCCTGTCCGAGCCGGCGGTCATCCGGGACCAATACTTGAAGGCCGTCCGCGCACACCTGGAAGCCTTGCGCGAGGGCTGCAACCGGTTCTCCATCGAGCTGCAGTCCGTGGCCACCGACCAGGATTATGAAACGGTGTTGCGCGCTTTCCTGCGGGGACGGGCGTTGAAGATTCGATGACCTTCCTGGAGCCATTACTGTTGTGGGGCCTGCCGCTGGCGCTGCTGCCGGTGATCATTCACCTCTTCAACCGGCTGCGCCACCGCTCCATGGACTGGGGCGCCATGATGTTTCTGCTCTCCGCCACCCGCAAGTCCACCCGCTATGCGCGGCTCCGCCAATGGCTCATCCTGCTGCTCCGCGTCCTGGCCCTGGTTGGCTTGATCCTCGCCGTCGCGCGGCCCCTGGCCGGCGGCTGGCTGGGCTGGATGTTTCAAGCCGCCCCGGACGTCATCGTCATCGTCCTCGATCGCTCCGCCAGCATGGAGGCCCGCATGCCCGGCGGCAATGTCAGCAAGCGCGCCGAGGCCGCCCGCGTGCTGGCCGAAGCCGCGCAGAGCTACAAGGAGACCAGCCGCTTTGTGTTGTTTGACACCGCCCTCCGCGCCCCCACCGAGGTGGGAGATCCCCAGGCCCTGCCCCAGCTTTCCACCGCCGGCCCCACCGACACCGCCGCCGACATCCCCGCCACCCTCGAAGCCGTGGTGGAGTGGGCCCAGCGCAACAAGGTGGGTCACTTCGAAATCTGGCTGGCCAGCGATCTGCAGGCCAGCAACTGGCAGCCCGACAGCGAGCAATGGAAAATCCTGACGGCCCAAATCGCCGCCCTTCCGCAGACCGTCCGGGTGCGCCTCCTGGCATTCGATCAACCGCCGGTGGCAGAGTCCTGGTCCGTGCAAATCACCGAAGTCCTCCGCCGCCCCCGCGTCGAGCCTCCGGAAGTCGAGGTGGTCATGTTGATTGAGCGCAACAACCCCGCCCCGGCCGTCCTGCCCCTCAGCCTGGGGGGCGAAGGCACGCGGGCGCAGGTGGATCTGGAGATCAGCGGGCCAAGCTACCGTTACCGCCACAAACTGCCCGTGGAAAGCGCCACCGCCAGCGGCTGGGGCAAGGTGGAGCTGCCCGCCGATGACAATCCCCGCGACAACGTCGCTTACTTCGTCTATGGCCCCCCGGTGGCGTTGCGCGCCTTGGTGGTCACCGATGACCCGGCGGTGGGCCGCATCCTGCAACTGGCGGCGGCGCCCTTTGCCCAGGACACCAATATCGTCGCTGAAACCATCCACCCCGACCGCACCGCCGGCGTGGTGTGGAATGATTATGCGCTGGTCTTGTGGCACGCCGCCCCGCCCGCCGGCCCCGTGGCGGCCCAACTGCGTCAGTACCTGGAGCAGGGCGGAGCGCTCTGGCTGTTTGCCCACGGCCAGCCCGGGCAATTCGAGGGCCTGACGTGGGGTGAACCCCAGGAGGCCGAGGAGGGCAAAAGCTGGCCAATTACCCAATGGCAGCGCCAGGAGGGACTCCTCGCCAACACCGAGGAAAACCTGGTGTTGCCTCTGAACGATTTGGAGGTGCGCCGCCGCCAACCGCTGGGCGGCAATGCCATCGCCCTGGCCAGCTTTGAAGACCGCGTGCCCTTCCTGGCGCGCCGGGTCGTGGGCCGCGGCGAACTGGTGGCCTGCAGTGTGGGATTGTGGCCCGAATGGAGCAACTTGCGCGAAGGCTGGGTCTTGGTCCCCGCAGTGCAACGCCTGCTGCAGGCCGGCGGGCGGCGCTTTACCCAGGCCGGCATGGTCAGTTGCGGCCAAATCGTGCCCACCGGCGCCGGCGAAGTCTGGTCCAGCCTCGAAGGGCCCAAGGACATCCGCCTCCATGCCGGAGTCTATCGCTCGGGTTTGCGCATGGTCGCCGTGAACCGACCCCCCGCCGAGGGCGAGGTGGAAACCCTGGAGCCGGCCAAGGCCCGCGCCCTCTTCGGGCCGGTTTCCGTGCACATGCTCGGCGAGCGCAAGCAGGGTGAAGGACGCCTCCAGGCCGAATTGTGGCGCCTGTTTCTCTTTGCCATGTTGATTTTCCTGCTGGGTGAGGCCCTCCTCATCCTCCCGCCCCGCCCTGAAACGGCGCCGGCCGTCAAGTTCCAGATGAAAGGAGGCACCCCATGATCCATCTGGAATTGGAGCGGCCCTGGCCGGTGGTCCTCCTGGCGCTGGTCTTGTGGGTGGGCGCCGGCTGGTTGTGCTGGCAAAACTGGCGGCGCCGTGGCACCGCCCGCGGCGTGGGATGGCTCGAGGGGCTGCGTTTCGTGGTGCTCACCCTCATTGGCTTCACCCTGCTCAAACCGGAGTTTGTCAAAGAAATCATCGAGACGGAGCCGCCGGAAGTGGCCGTCCTGCTGGATGCCTCCGGCAGCATGAGCACCCGCGACGTGGCGCTGGATGAGCGGACCGTCTGGACCCGCCACCAATGGGTGCATCATCAGCGCACCAACCAGTTCTACAAACCCTGGCAGGCCACCGCCAAAGTGGTGTTGGAGGAGTTCGCCGCCCCACCGGCCGAAACCAATCTCGCCGCGGGCGTGGAGGAAGGCACGGATTTGAACGCGGCCCTGGACGCCGTGCTGCAGCGCTACAAACGCCTCAAGGGTGTCTTGCTCCTGAGCGATGGCGACTGGAACCTCGGGGTGTCACCCGTCAGCGCGGCCACCCGCTACCGGGCCCGGGGCGTGCCCATTTACGCGGTGGGCGTCGGTTCAGAAACCTATCTGCCCGACCTGAATCTGGTGCAGGTGCAGGCCCCCGCCTATGGCTTGCTGGGCGAGCAGGTTTCCATTCCCTTCAAAATCCAGAGCCATCTGCCCCGCGAGGTCAAAACTACCGTGGTGCTGAGCGGCGCCGAAGGCGAGGAGGCCCGGCGCGAGATCACCATCCCGGCCTTCGGCCTCTATCAAGACACCATGATCTGGTCCCCGCGCGAGCTCGGCGAGCGCACCCTCCGCCTGGCCTTTCCCGTCGTCGAGGGCGAGACACTGGACGACAACAACGCCTTCGAGTTTCGCATCGGCGTGCGCGCCGAGAAACTCAAGGTGCTGGTCATCGAAAGCCTGCCCCGCTGGGAGTACCGCTATTTGCGCAACGCCCTCTTCCGCGACCCCGGCGTCGAGGTGCACACCCTGCTGTATCACCCCGGCATGGCCATGGGAGACGGCACCAATTACTTGAAGAGCTTCCCGGAAAGCCGCGAACAAATCAGCCAGTATGACGTGGTCTTTTTGGGCGACATCGGCGTCGGCGACAATGAATTGACCACCAATCAACTCGCCCTCATCCGCGGCCTGGTCGAATACCAGGGCAGTGGCCTGGTCTTCCTGCCCGGCCCGCGCGGACGCCAGTTGACCCTCGTCAACAGTCCCGTGGGCGATTTGCTGCCCGTTGTCTTTGACGAAAGCAAGCCCAACGGCACAACGCTGCCCAATGAATCCCCGCTCAAGCTCACCCTCAACGGACGGCGGCATTTCCTCACCATGCTGGCCAATGACGAGCTGGCCAATGAAGAAGTCTGGCGCGGCCTGCCCGGCTTTTTCTGGTGTGCGGGCGTGCTCAAGAGCCGGCCCGGCTCCGAGGTCCTGGCCGTCCATCCCTCCCTGCGCAACGCCAGCGGCAGCCTGCCCTTGCTCGTCACCCGCCCCTTCGGTGGCGGCGAAACGCTCTTCATGGGCACCGATGGCGCCTGGCGCTGGCGCAAGGGAGTCGAAGACCTGTACCACTACCGCTTCTGGGGGCAGGTCGTGCGCTGGATGTCCCACAAACGCCATCTGGCGGCGGGCAAGGGGGTGCGGCTGGTGTACAGCCCCGAAAACCCCCACGCCGGCGATGTCGTTTATCTCAACGCCACCGTCCTGGACGCCAGCGGCTTCCCCTTGGAGCGCGGGACAGTGTTTGCGACGGTGGTGGCACCCAACGGCCAGACCGAACGCCTCGAGCTGGCCCCGCTGGGCGGCGGCTGGGGGGTGTTCAAAGGCAGTTTCGTGGCCCGCCAGGGCGGGCGTTACAAAATTGCCATCACCAGCGAGCGCGCCGCCCGCGGCCTGGAAACCGAAATCAACGTGGCCCGCGTGCGCCGCGAGGTGGTGGGCCAGCCAATCAACATGGGCATCCTCCGCGAACTGGCAGATTTGACCGGCGGCCGCGCGGGCAGCGTGCATCAATTCGAAGAATTGGTGGCCCAAATCAACGCCCTCCCCGAGGTCAAACCCGCCCCCCTGCGCATCCGCTTGTGGTCCAATCCCTGGTGGGCGGGCGGCATAATCCTGCTCCTGGGAATCTATTGGACGGGACGCAAAATCGCCGGTATGATATGAGTTAATGGGGGGAAGGGCAGGCCGGGGCGGGCAGGGCAACCGGGGCGGGCATAAAATATCGGAAACCGTCTAACTGACAGATGGTTGAAGCAGTGAGCAGACAAACGCGAATGGCGCAGCCCTCGCGGGGCCGTAGGGCCGAACTTCCGGTCTGGCGGCCGGAGCAGGGGTTGTGGGCCCCGTGCGGACCGCGTTAAATTAAAACTTTTCATGCAATACCAGGCCGATCATCTGGTGCAACTGCCCCCGCAGTTGCGCAGCAAGTTTGATGAGCTGGAGCGCCGCCTCTGGCGGCTGGACACCCTGCTGGCCGTGACCGGCGCCCTCAGCGGGCTGCTCGTTTCCTACACGCTGCTCTTCATCTCCGACCGGTTCTGGGATACCCCCGTCTGGCTCCGCTTGTTGTTCACCGCCCTGGGCGTGGCCGTGCTGGTGTATTTCACTTTTGGCTGGCTGCGGTTGTGGGTCTGGCAGCGGCGCGACACGCGGGCCTTGGCCAAAATCGTCCAGCAACGCTACCGCCGCCTGGGCGACCGCCTCCTGGGCATCGTCGAGCTGGCCGATCAGGACAAGCGCCCCGCTAATTTCTCCCCGGCCCTGTGTCAGGCCGCCATCCAACAGGTCTCCGCCGAGGCCATGAATTACGAGTTCCGCCAGGCCGTCGCCACCCGCAAACCGCGCATCTACTCCTTGCTCGCGGTGGTGCTCTTCCTGCTGGTCGCCGCCCCCTGCCTCCTGGTGCCCGAGGCCAGCGCCAATGCCTTTCTGCGCTGGCTCCTGCCGTTGGCCCCGGCCGAGCGTTTCACCTTCATCGCGTTGGAGGATGTGCCCGAAAAACTCGTCGTTCCCCATGGCGAGCCTTTCTCCATCCGCTGCGGAATTCGGGTCCGTTCCGATCTGGTCACCCCCACCACGGCCAGCTTCCAATATGACCGCCAGCCCGTCGTGCAGGCCCCGGTGGTGGACCGCAAAGTCACCTTCAACGTCCCCGCCCAAACGCAACCCGGCCGCTTGCGCCTGCGGGTCGGCGACGAAACCCGCATCGTATGGGTGGAGCCAACCCACCGCCCGGCGCTCAAGCAAATGACCGCCCTCGTCAAGCGGCCCGACTATCTCCAATACCCCGATCTCGTCCAGGAGGTCCGCAACGGACGGCTCACCGCCGTCGAGGGCAGTCTCGTCGTCCTAACCGGCAAGACCAGCCGCGCCATTGCCAAAGCCCATCAATTCGCCGGCCAATGGCGCCCGCTCAAAGTCCAGGGCGAGGATTTCATCACCGAGCCGCTCACGGTGACCGGCGAAAACAAGCTGGTTTTCGTCTGGGAAGACCAGCATGGCCTGTCCAACCGCGTGCCCGCCACCGTCAGCCTGGGCGCCGTGCGCGACAACCCCCCGGTGGTGGAAATGCCCGAGCTGGGCCGGGCGGTGGCCGTGCTGGAGGATGAAATCCTCGCGGTGCGCATCAGCAGCACGGACGATTACGGCGTCAAAAATGTCGGCGTTTCCATGGAAATTACCCTCCCCCAAAAGCCGGAGGCGCCCCAGGCCAGGAAGGCCGAGGTGCGCACCGGCGGCCACCAGGAAAAGCGCCTCGAAGGCACCTACCAGTTGGCGCCCGAATTGCTCCGCGCCCCCGCCGGCTCCATGATCGCCCTCAAGGCCACCTCCCTGGATTATTACCCCGGCCGCGCCCCCGCCGAGAGCGTGCAACACCGCATCTTTGTAATGAGCAAGGAGGAGCATGCCAAACTGATCCTCGAAGAGCTTGAAAAACTGCGCGCCGCCATCGAGGAATTAACCCGGCGCCAGGAAAACCTCCTCTCCGACACCCGCCTCGTCAAGGACATGAAGCCCGAGCAAATGATGCGCGAGGAAACCGCCAAACAACTGGCCGAGCAGGCGGCCGAGCAGGCGGAATACGCCCGCCAACTGGAGCGCCTGGCCCAGGAGAACCTCAAGACCGCCCGCGAGGCGATGCGCAACAAATCCATCAGCGAGGAGAGCATCAAGGAAATGCTGGAAAACACCGAAATCATGCAGCAAATCAGCCGGCAAAATATGTCCCCGGCCAGCCAGAGCCTCGCCCAGGCCCAGCAGAGCCAGAGCCAGCCGCAGCGCAGCCAGCAGGTCCAGCAGGGCGAGCAGCAGGAGCAGCAGGCCCTGGAGAACCTCCAGGATCTCCAGAAAAAAATGGCCGCCACCCAGGACAAAATGCAGGCCAAAAGCCTGGCCGACCGTCTGCGGGCCATCGGCCAGTACGAGAAAACCACCGCCGAGGAGCTTAAAAAATCCCTGCCCAAAACCATCGGCTTGTCCCGCGACCAGTTGCCGCCGGAAATTCGCCGGGATTTCCTCCGCATGCACGACGAGCAGGCCCGGACGAGCAAACAGGTGATCAAATTGCGCGAGGAAATCCAGCGCTTCGCCCAGCGCACCGGCTCCGAGCGGCATGAAGAGGTGGATCAGCAAATGAACGAAGCCAAGGCCGCGGAGACCGTCGCCCAGATCGGGGAGTTGATCCGCGAAAATGTCAGCTCCATGGCCATGGCCCAAAGCCAGGAAATCGCCGAAAAGTTCTTCGATTGGGCCAAAAAGCTCGAGGGGGATAAAACGGCCGACTCCGGCGGCGGCGGCGGTGGCGGCGGCGGCGGACAGCAGATGTCGGAGGAGGACCTCGAAAAAATGCTGGCCCTGCTCCGCATCCGGGAGACCCAGGAGAATCTTCGCGAACACACCCGCCTGGTGGACCGTTTCCGCAAGGGCACCGAGTCCTATCCGGAGGACACCCAGAAACTGTCCGGCAAACAACGCGAATTGAGCCGCGAATTGGGCCAGCTCAAAAAAGACCGGATTTTCCAGAAAGCCCGCCCCATGATGGACCATGCCAACGAGGCCATGGACGATGCCGAGGCGCATTTGAAGCGGCCCCGCACCGACGAGCCAACTTATAATGCGCAGACGGACGCCATGAACCTGCTCGACGAAGCCATCCGCTCCCTCATGCCCAGCCAGCAATCCGGCCAGGGCCAGAGCCAGGGGCAGATGGCCATGATGCAGATGATGCAAATGATGGCCATGGGCCTCATGCAGCCCCAGCAGGGCGAAAACCAGGGCGGCCAGCAGCCGGGCGGCAACAACTTTGGCGGGCCCTCCGACCGCCCCAATGCGCCCTTTGTCGGGGATGTGCGGGGACGGGTGGGGCCGTCGCGCACCGTGGAACGGGTGGCCGGCAGCAGCACCCGCCAGATGCCCGCCGAGTTTCGCGAGGCGTTGCAGCATTACTTTAACGCAGTGGAGCAGGCCAATCCATGATCAGCAGAACCTTCATCCTTCGGCGGCGCGGAGCCTGGCTGGCCCTCCTGATGGCCTCGCTGGCCGGGCTGCCCTCATCGCTTTGCGCGCAGGGCGAGGAATTCCTCGAAGCCGTGCCCCCGCAACTGGAGCGCATGTACAAACGCGGCCTGGACTGGCTGGCGCGGACCCAGACAGAGCAGGGCACCTGGAAGGATTCCTACGGCCAGCAACCGGCGGTGGTGGGGCTGGCGATTACCGCCATGCTCGCCCACGGCGATGATCCCAATGTCGGGCCTTACGCCGTCAACATCAAGCGCGGGTTGAATTTCATCCTCAGCCAGCAAAACGACCGCAACGGCTACATCGGCAACTCCATGTACAACCACGGTTTTGCCACCCTCGCCCTGGCCGAAAGCTACGGCCATGTGCATGATGCCCGCCTCGGCCCCGCCCTGCAAAAGGCCGTGGATTTGATCCTCACCGCCCAGTCCCGCAATGCCTACGGCGGCTGGCGCTACTCGCCCGAAACCAGCGACGCCGATACCACCGTCAGCGGCGCCCAAATGGTGGCCCTTTTTGCGGCCCGCAACGCCGGCCTGGGCGTCCCGGAGGAGGCCATCAACAAGGGCATCCGCTTCTTCCTCCTCTGCCAGGGCGCCGATGGCGGCGTCGGCTACACCGGGCCGGATGCCGGCAATGCGCCGCGCACCGCCATTTTCGCCCTCGTGCTGGCGCTGGCCAAACAGAAGAACTCCAAGGCCTTCCTGGCCGCCAGCCGCTTCCTCGCCTCCGCCCCCGCCGAGCAGCATTACTTTCACTATTACCTCTATTATGCGGCGCAGGCCTATTTTCACACCTCCCCCAAGGCCTGGCGCGAGTGGAATGTCATCAACATCAAACTGCTCTCCCAAACCCAGTCGCCCGACGGCAACTGGGAGGGAAGTTTCGGGGCCAGTTTCACCACGGCGGCCAGTTTGTTGTCCCTGGCCCTCAATTACCGTTTCTTGCCAATTTACGAGCGTTGAGCCTGTCCGCGACGGCGGACGGGGAAAGGATTTATGAGAAAGTTCGTGCGATGGTGGTCAGTGGCGGCGTTGGGATGCGCGCTGGCGGCAGCGACCCAGGCGGCCATTGTGTTGGAAGGCATCAAGGCCGCCCAGCAAATCGAATCGGCCACCGGCGTCCGCCCGGTGACCCCCAAGCCGGCCAATGAAGCCGAGGAAAAACCAGGCGGCGACCCGGCCTACTCCGATGTCATCCGCCTGATGAACGGCGACACCCTCCACGGCAACCTCCTCAGCATTGACCCCCAGCGCGGCGTGCGCTGGCGCACGCCCGATGCCCAGGGCGAGATTGCCTTCAAACCCGAGCGCGTCGCCCGCATCGTGCTCCCCCGCAAAAATGCGCCCTCCGCCGTCTCCAGCAACCAATGCGTGGTCTCCCTCAGCAACGGGGACGAGCTCCTCGGCGGCCTCGTCATGGTGGACTCCGAGCGGCTGCAGTTGCAGACCGATTACGCCGGCCTGCTCACCTTCCCCCGCAACCGCGTGGCCGCTTTCCGCATGCTCAAAGGGTCCACCGGAGCCATTTTCGAGGGCCCCACCGGCATGGAAGGCTGGCGCTCGCGCAACACCCGCAATAACTGGCGCTTCCAGGACAACAGCCTCATCGCCTCCGGCAACGGCTCCATCGGCCGCGACATCAAGCTGCCCCCCATGGCCCGCCTGGAGTTTGACCTCGCCTGGCGCGGACAGTTGCAATTCCTCATCGGCCTCTACACCGACTCCACCGAGGAATACGCCAGCAATGCCTACCTCCTGCAAATGCAACCCGGCTACATTTACCTCCAGCGCATGCGCCGCAACGGCGGCAGCAGCCACATGGGGCAGGCGGAGTACCCCGGCCTCCATCAAAAATCCAAAGTCCGCGTCGAAATCCTCGTCAACAAGGAGGCCCGCACCATCGCTCTCCTGCTGGACGGCGCCCTCGTCAAGCAATGGAAGGACAACCTGGACTGGGGCGGCAGTGGCACCGGGGTCATCTTCGCCAATCAAAACATCGGCACCATCCGCATCAGCAACATCCGGGTCACCGAATGGGACGGCACCATCCAGGAGCAAAGCACCACCCCCGCCAAAACCCAGCGCGATGCCCTCGAGCTTTCCAACAAGGACAAAATCTCCGGCACCCTCCTCTCCCTCAAGGACGGCGTCGCCACCTTTGAGACCGCCTTTGCCAAAATGGACATCCCCATGGACCGGGTCAACTACGTGGAGTTTGCCTCCGAAAAACTCGAACGGCCCCCCAAAAACCCCGCCGAGGTGCGGGCGGTCTTCGCCGAGCGCGGCGTGGTCACCTTCACCGTCGAACGCTGGGATGGCCTGCAACTGGCCGCCAAAAGCTCCAACTTCGGCGAGGCCCGTTTCAAAACCACCGCCTTTCATCAGCTTTATTTCAACTGGGAGCAGCAAAAGGAAGAGGCCAGAGGCCCCAACATGATGACGGGCAGCGACGACGGCGAGGTGCCGGAGTAATCCGGCCCGCGGCGCGGTGGAGGTGCCGCAGGCCCTCCCTTTCATCCCTGTCCGGGCCGGAACGGCCGTGAAAGTGCTTTTATGGCAATCCAACGTTTGCTGATTGTCGGTGGCGTGGCCGGCGGCGCCAGCGCCGCCACCCGCGCCCGGCGGTTGTCGGAAAAGGCTGAAATCATTGTCTTCGAACGCGGGCCTTACGTCTCCTTTGCCAACTGCGGCCTGCCGTATCACGTCGGCGGAGAAATCCCCGCGCGCGATGATTTGCTCCTGCAAACCCCCGCCAGCCTCAAGGCCCGCTTCAACCTCGACGTGCGCGTCCAGTCGGAGGTGTTGGCCATTGACCGCGTTGCCCGCAAGATCCAAGTGCGCGATTTGAGCGATGGCCGCGAATACGAGGAGCCTTACGACGCCCTGATTTTATCCCCCGGCGCCGCCCCGTTGCGCCCCCCCATCCCGGGCATTGACCGCCCCGGCCATTTCGTGGTGCGCAACCTCCCCGACGTGGACGCCATCCAGGCCTGGCTGCGGCCGGGCGTGGCCGAGCGCGCCGTTGTCGTCGGCGGCGGCTACATCGGCCTGGAAATGGCCGAACAATTGCGCCGGCGGCAGTTGCACGTCACCGTCGTGGAGGCGCTCCCCCAGGTGATGGCCCCGCTCGACCCCGAAATGGCCGCCTGGCTCCACCTCGAGCTTCAGGCCAACGGCGTCGAGCTCCGCCTCCATGATCCCGTCGCGGCCTTCGAGCCGCCCCGCGCAGGCGAAACTGCCCGCGCCTCGGTGGTGGTCTTGAAAAGCGGGGCCCGGCTCCCGGCCGATGTGGTGATCCTGGGGCTGGGCGTCAAACCAGAAACGGCCCTCGCCCGTGCCGCCGGCCTGGAAATCGGCCCGCGGGGCGGCATCCGCGTCAACGAACATTTGCAGACCAACGATCCCGCCATTTACGCCGTCGGCGATGCCATCGAAGTCCGCGATTGGATCACGGGCGCCCCGGCCCTGATCCCCCTGGCCGGCCCGGCCAACCGGCAGGGGCGTGTCGCCGCCGATCATATTTTCGGCCTGCCCGCCCGCTATGAAGGCACCTTGGGCACCGCCATCCTGCGTTTGTTCCGGTTGGTGGCGGGTTGCACCGGCGCCAACGAAAAAACCTTGCGCCAGGCGGGCATGGCCTGCCAGGCCGTCCATCTGCATCCCGCCTCCCATGCCGGTTACTACCCCGGCGCCCAGCCCCTCTCCATCAAACTCCTGTTTGATCCCCACACCGGCCGGTTGCTGGGCGCCCAGGTGGTGGGCACGGACGGCGTGGACAAGCGCCTCGATGTCCTGGCCACCGCCCTCAAGGCCCGCCTGACCGTGGATGACCTGGCCGAGCTGGAGCTTGCTTACGCGCCCCCCTTCGGCTCCGCCAAGGACCCCGTGAACCTGGCGGGCATGGCCGCCCAAAATGTGCGGCGCGGTCTGGTGCACCTTGCCCAGTGGACCGACGCGCTTCAGTTGGACCCGGCCCGCTCTTTCCTCCTCGACGTGCGCTCCCCGGAGGAATGCGCCCGCGGCATGATCCCCGGAGCCGTCAACATTCCCCTGCCGCAGTTGCGGCGCCGGCTGGGCGAGCTGCCCCGCGACCGCGAGATCCTGGTCCACTGCCAGAGCGGCCAGCGCTCCTATTTCGCCTGCCGCCTGCTGCTCCAAAATGGTTTTCAGGTGCGCAATCTCACCGGCTCCTATCGCACCTGGGATGCCGCCGTCCGCGGCGGCGCCGCACGTTCGTGAGGACGGGACGGCACATCGTCGTCACCGGCGGGGCGGGATTCATCGGCTCCCATCTGGTGGACCGTCTCCTGGCGGAGGGCCACCGCGTGGTGGTGGTGGACGATCTCTCCACCGGCAGCCTCCATAATCTGGCCGCCCACCGCCGTGAGCCCCGCCTGGAGGTCATCACCCGCCGCGTCTCCGCCTGTCGCCCCCTCCCGCTACTCGCGCGGGAGGCCCGCCTCATCTTTCATCTGGCCGCGGCGGTGGGGGTGGAGTTGGTGGTGCGTGAACCGGTGCGCACCATCGAAACCAATGTCCACGAAACCGAGGCCCTCCTCCGCGCCGCCAGCCCCGGCGGCGCGCCCGTGCTCCTGGCCTCCACCTCCGAGGTCTATGGCAAAAGCCGCAAGGCCGCCTTTGCCGAAACGGATGATCTCTGCATCGGCCCGCCCCATCTGGGGCGTTGGGCCTACGCCTGCTCCAAGCTCATGGACGAATTCCTGGCCCTGGCTCATGCGCGCCAACACCACCTGCCAGTCATCATCGCCCGCCTGTTCAACACCGTGGGGCCGCGCCAGACCGGCCGCTACGGCATGGTTTTGCCGCGCCTGGTCCGCGCCGCCCTCGCCGGCGAACCCCTCCAGGTCTATGGCACCGGACGCCAGACCCGCTGCTTCTGCCATGTGCGCGATACCGTCGAGGCCCTGTGGCGGCTCGCCCAATCCCCCGCGGCTTATGGCCAGGTAATCAACGTGGGCAACACCCGCGAAATCCGCATCCTCGACCTCGCCCGCCTCGTCAAAAAAATCTGCCAGTCCCCCTCGCCCGTGGTGCGCGTCCCCTACGCGGCCGCCTATGCGCCCGGCTTTGAGGACATGCAGCGGCGCCGCCCGCTCATCCGCCGGCTCGTCCGGCTGACCGGCTTTCGTCCCCGCCTACCCCTCGAGCAGGCCATCCAGGATGTAAAGCAGGAGCTTCTAAACCGCCCCTCCGCCTGACCCTCATTGATAGACCACCACCAGGTACATCTGCGCCTCACTCCGGCCCACGTTGACAATCGCGTGGGGCACATCGGCGCGGTAGCTCGCCGAATCCCCGGGATGCAGCACCTCGGCATCCTTGCCCGATTCGGCCCGCACCTCGCCCCGCACCACGGTTAAAAATTCCCGCGTGCCCTCGAAATGCGGCGCGCTGCGCAGGGCGCCCCCCGGCTGCAATACCAGCTCATAAAACTCCACGTCCTTCTCCAGATTCAGGGGGCTGAGCGTCCGCAGCCGGCACAGCTTGTCCGAGCGATAATGATAGGCGCGATCCTCGGCCCGGATGACGGAAACCGACGAGCTGGCCTCCGGCGTCTCCAGCAGATCCCCCAGCGACATGCCAAAGGCGCGTGCAATGCGCAACGTCACCGCCAGCGTGGGATTGGCCCGCTCCCGCTCAATCTGGCTGAGCATCGAGCGGCTCACCCCGCTCGCCCCGGCCAGGGCGTCAAGGGACCACCCGCGCGCGGCGCGCAACTGCCGGACCCGGCGGCCCAGATGGCCGGAAATCGCTTCCGGAGCGGAGGGGGCAGGGGCGGGGGCGGCCGGCCGCCCGGCCGGGCTGGTGGTTTTTTTCATAGTCCGACCATGTTCAATATAGTGGAAATTATTCTTGCATAGTGTACATGATTATCCCATATATTGTACACCATGTCCGACATAATGGACACTGTGCCCTGAACGTCGGCCGGCGGCAAGGCTTTTTGCCGCCCCGCCCAACCCGTGCCTCATGCCATGAAAGCCTTGGTAAAACAATTTGACCAGCCGGGCCTCTGGCTCACCGAAGTGCCCGAGCCGGAGGTCGGATTGAATGACGTCCTCATCCGCGTGGACCGCACCGGCATCTGCGGGACGGACCTCCACATCTACAAGTGGGATGACTGGGCCCGCCGCACCATCCCGGTGCCCATGGTCGTGGGCCACGAATTCGTGGGCGAGGTGGTCGCCGTGGGGGCCAACGTGGCCGACTTCCGCCCCGGCGATGTCGTCAGCGCCGAGGGCCACGTGGTCTGCGGGCGCTGCCGCAACTGCCTGGCCGGCCGCCGCCACCTGTGCAAGGACACCCGCGGCATCGGCGTCAATCGCACCGGCGCCTTCGCCGAGTACATCGCCGTGCCCATGACCAACGTGTGGCACCATACCCCGGGCATGGACCGGGAGGTCGCGGCCATCTTCGATCCCTTCGGCAATGCCGTGCACACCGCCCTCTCCTTCGATGTCCTGGGGGAGGATGTGCTCATCACCGGCGCCGGACCGATTGGCATCATGGCCGCGGCGGTTGTGCGCCACGCAGGCGCGCGATATGTGGTAATCACGGATTTGAATGAGTACCGCCTGAACCTCGCCCGCCAGATGGGCGCCACCCTGGCCGTGAACCCGCAAAAGGAGCGGCTGGCCGACGTCCAGCGCCGGCTGGGCATGAAAGAAGGCTTCGATGTGGGCCTGGAGATGTCGGGCAGCCCCGCCGCCTTCCGCGAGATGATTGACAACATGTGCCACGGCGGCAAAATCGCCATGCTGGGCATTCCCCCCGCCGAAATGGCCATTGACTGGAACAAGGTGGTCTTCAACATGCTGACCATCAAGGGCATCTACGGACGCGAAATGTACGAGACCTGGTACAAGATGACCGTGATGCTGGAAAGCGGGCTGAACATCAAGCCCGTCATCACCCATCGCTTCCACTTCACCGAATTCGAGCGCGGCTTTGAGGTGATGATGTCCGGCCAGTCCGGCAAGGTGGTCTTGTCCTGGAGGGACTGAGCATGGACACCGCATTCCAAACCTATTTGCAGGCGCAACTGGCCCAGGTGGATGCCGCCGGCCTGACCAAACGCGAGCGCCGCATCACCACCGCCCAGGGCACCTGGATCCGGGTGGACGACGGGCCGCCGGTGCTCAACCTGTGCGCCAATAATTACCTGGGGCTGGCCCAGCATCCCGAAGTGCTCGCCGCGGCCCGGGCCGGATTGGAGCGTTGGGGCTACGGCCTGGCCAGCGTCCGCTTCATCTGCGGCACCCAGGCGCCCCATCGCGAGCTGGAGCAGCGACTCTCCGCTTTTTTGGGCACCGAGGACACCATCCTTTATTCGTCCTGTTTCGACGCCAATGGGGGGTTGTTTGAGACGCTGCTGGGCGAGGCGGATGCCGTCATCTCCGATGAGTTGAACCACGCCAGCATCATTGACGGCATCCGCCTCTGCAAAGCCCGGCGCTACCGTTATAAAAATAATGACATGGCCGACCTGGAGGCCCGCCTGCAGGAGGCCCAAGACGCCCGCTTCCGGTGGATCGCCACCGACGGCGTTTTCTCGATGGACGGCACCATCGCCAACCTCCCGGCCATCTGCGACCTGGCCGCCCGCTACCGCGCACTGGTCATGGTGGACGATTCGCATGCGGTGGGTTGCCTCGGGGCCCACGGACGCGGCACGCCGGAGCATTGCGGCGTCATGGGACGGGTGGACATCCTCACCGGCACGCTGGGCAAGGCGCTCGGCGGGGCCAGCGGCGGTTACACCAGCGGCCGCCGGGAGATCATTGCCTATCTTCGCCAGCGTTCACGGCCTTACCTGTTCTCCAACACGCTGGCCCCGGTGGTGGTGGCGGGCGCCTTGAAGGCGCTGGATTTGTTGTCCCAGTCCACCGACCTGCGGGACCGGTTGGAACAAAACACCCGCTTCTTCCGCGCGGGCCTGCAACGGCTGGGTTATGAGGTCATTCCAGGCACGCACCCCATCTGCCCCATCATGCTGGGCGATGCCCGCCGCGCCGTGCAAATGGCCGAGGCCCTGCTGGAGCGGCGCGTGTATGTGGTGGGATTCTCTTATCCCGTGGTGCCGCAGGGCAAAGCCCGCATCCGCACCCAAGTCTCGGCGGCGCACACGCGCGAGGATTTGACCTTTGCCCTGGAACAATTTGCCGCCGTCAAGGAGCTGGCAGGACTGCGGTAAGCAACGCTTTCTGCCTGCCAGTTGCTCATGTTCGGATTTTATCGGCAGCCGGCGCACCACCAAATCCTCCCCTTGATTTATGCCCATGGCGGCCAGCCCGGAGCTGAAGGCAGGCCGTCGCCAGGGGGCAGGCACGGACTCTCCCGGCGGTTGGCATTGTCAAAGGGGGAGCCGGTTGGCATAGTGCGGGCATGCCATACGCCCGCTTGAGTCTCAGTCTGGTTGTCGCTGCATGCTGCTGGGGGGCTTGCGTTGGGGGCGCGGAATTAAAGGTCGCCAATCGAGAACCCGCTCCGGGGGAAATCGGCTATCGGCCGGAAAACGGCAGTGTGGCGCGCCTCAATCCACCCTCCCTGATCTGGTTGCACGAACCGGCAGCCTCCACCTATCTCGTGCAATGGTCCTTGCAGGAGGATTTCCAGCGCGCCGAGACTGTCGCCGGTTTTATCTGGAACACCTACACCCATCACACCCCCTGGCCGCCCGGCCGCTATTACTGGCGCTATGCCTTTGTGGACAAAAGCGGCCAGACCTCCTCCTGGAGTGTCGTGCGCACCGTAACCATCTCTCCCGAAGCCCGGGCCTTTCCCATGCCCACCCGCGCCCAGCAACGGGAGCGCGTGCCCCAGGCTCACCCGCGTTTGTTCCTGCGCCCGGAAGACCTGCCGCGTCTCCGCCAACTGGCGCTGGCCGGCAAGGATGCCCAGGGCCGGATGCCGCCGGAGGCCGAGGAATTCGCCCGCCTGCGCGCCACGGCCGACAAGTTCATCGCGGCCGGGCCTACCCCGGAGCCGGAGCGCATGGGCTCCATCCTGGACAAGGACAACGCCGAACTGGTGAAGTATTGGTGGCCCAATCGCGAGCAAACCTTGCGTGCCTGTCAGGAGGCGGAAACCATCGCGTTTGTTTACCTGCTGACCCAGGAAAAGAAATACGCCGAGGCGGCGCGGCGCTGGATTTTGCACCTGGCCGCATGGAATCCTGATGGGCCAACCAATTTCCGCACCAATTGCGAAGCCGCCAAACCCCTCCTCTATCGCCTCCCTCGCGCCTATGACTGGGCCTATGACGCCTTGTCTCCGGCCGATCGGGACACCGTGCGCAAAGTCATGCTGCGACGCGTCACGGATGCCTGGAACAGCGGCGAAGTGGGGCGGGGGACCGGCCACTTGAACCGGCCCTTCAACAGCCACGGCAACCGCACCTGGCACAAGATTGGCGAATGTGCCATTGCCATGCTGGGCGAGCTGCCCGAGGCCGAAATGTGGCTGGATTATGCGGTCAACAAATTCTTCGCCTGCTATCCGGTGTGGGCCGACGACGACGGCGGCTGGCATGAGGGCCTGAGTTACTGGAGCGGTTACATGGACAAGGCGGTCTGGTGGCTGCAAGTGGCCCAATCCGCCCTGAAGATTGATGGCCTGCAGAAGCCCTTCTTCGATCAGGTGGGCGATTTTGCCTTGTATGTCGCCCCCCCCTTCACACCCAACAGCGGGTTTGGCGATTTAGCCTACCGTCCCCCCTCCAGCGGGGTGGGCGGCATGATGGAGTATTTCATCCGTGCCCAGGCGGCACGGCCGGAAGGCCGGAATGCCGCTTACTGGCGCTGGTGGACCGAACAGCACATGATGGGCCGGCAGGCAGGGATCCTGGGCTTTCTCTACCGCGCCAATCTGCCGCCGCTGCCGGAGCCGCGGCCTCCCACGAATCTGCCCACCTCCAAAATCTTTCATGGCATTGGCGTGGCCAGCCTGCACACCACCCTCTTGGACAGCCGCGAGGACATTCATTTCTTGTTCAAATCCAGTCCCTTTGGCACCCAAAGCCACGGGCACAACCCCCATAATACCTTTCAACTTAACGCCTTTGGCGAGGAGCTGCTGATGACCTGCGTGTACCGCGATCTGCATGGCAGCCGCTTCCATTATCAATACGTCCATAGCACGCGCGCCCACAATGGCGTCCTGGTGGATGGCGAGGGACAGATTCCCCACACCCCGGCGCCCCATGGCCGCATCGCCGCGGAGAAACTGACACCCCAATGGGATTATGTCATGGGCGATGCCACCCCGGCCTATGGCGGCAGGTTGACCCGCGCCCATCGGCACGTGGCCTTTTTGAAGCGGGGCCTCATCGTCCTGTGGGATGACCTGGCGGCCCCCAAACCTGCCACCTATCAGTTCATGCTGCATGCCGGCCGGCAGTTCGACGTGGATGCAGCACAAAACACCTTGCGGGTGGATCGTGCCCGGGCCGGGGTGGTGGTGAAGTACCTCTCGCCCACCCCCCTGGCTTTCCGCCAATGGGATGGTTACCATCCCCCGCCTTCCCAAAATTTCCCCAATCAATGGCACGTGGAGGCGGGCACGCAGTCACCTTTGCCGGCGCTGGCAATGTTGACGGTAATCATCCCCTACCGCGCCGGCCAGATGCCGGCGTGGACAGCGGAGCGGCTGGAATCCCCCACCGCGGTGGGGGCGCGGGTAACCTTGGAAGGTCAACGATACTTGATTGGCTTTCGTAAGGCCGGTGTCCCGAATGTCGCCGCTCTGGACAACGTCCAATTCGAGGAACCGGTTTTAATCCGGCAAGAAAACTGACGCAGCCTTTCCATGAACCCCATGCAAATGTTCATTTCTGGCCTGGCCGCCGGAGCGGCCGTGTTTTGTCTCCTCACGGCATCGCCCGCCCGCGCGGCGGAGCCTGTCCCCACCCCTCCCGCCCAGGAAATCCTGGCCCGGCTCAAGGCGGGGCATCCTCGCCTCCTCACCGATGCCGCCGGGTTTGAGCGGCTCAAGCAGCAAATCCCGCAGAACCCGGACCTCCAGCGTTATTTCAACCGGGTGCAGGACGATGCCCGGGGCATGTTGTCTCAGCCGCCCTCGCAGTATGTCATCCCCGATGGACTGCGTTTGCTCGATACCAGCCGCAGGGTAATGAATCGGGTGTACGCCCTGGCCATGATGTATCGCCTCCAGGGGGACAAAGCCTATGCCGAACGTGCCTGGCAGGAGTTGGAGGCGGCCGCCGGTTTCAAGGATTGGAACCCGCGGCATTTTCTCGATACGGCGGAAATGACCCATGCCTTTGCCATCGGCTACGACTGGCTCTACGACTACTGGACGCCGGAACGGCGCCAGGTGTTGGTCAAAGCGGTGAACGAGCTGGGTTTCAAGCCCGCCCTGGAAATCTACCGCAAAAACACCGGCTGGACGCGGGCGCGCCATAATTGGAATCAGGTGTGCAACGGCGGCATCGGCATGGGGGCCTTGGCCCTGGCCGATGTCCTCCCCGCCGAGGCGGGCGAGATTTTGGCGGCCGCCCTGAAATCCATTCAGTTGCCCATGGCCGAATACGGTCCAGACGGCGCCTGGGCCGAGGGGCCCGGCTATTGGAATTATGCCACCTCCTACAACGTGGTGTTTCTGGCCGCGCTGGAAACGGCTTTGGGCACAGATTTTGGCCTGTCGAAAATCCCCGGTTTTTCCGAGGCGGGCACCTTCCCCATCTATGCCACAGGGCCAACGGGACGCACCTTCAATTACGCCGATGCCGGCGACGGTGGCATCCGTTCACCTTCCCTCTTCTGGCTGGCCCGGAAGTTCAACCGCCCCGAGTACGCGTGGCATCAGCGGCAGGTGGCCTACGGCAGTGCCCAGGATTTATTGTGGTACGATGGCCGGGGTCAGAAGCCCACTGCGGCGAGCCTTCCGCTCGACAAGTACTTCCGCAACGCCGAGGTGGTCACCCTGCGCAGCGACTGGGAGGGACGCGAGGCCCTGTGGGTGGGCTTCAAAGCGGGCGACAACAAGGCCAATCACAGCAATCTCGATTTGGGCAGTTTCGTGCTCGAGGCCCTGGGCTACCGCTGGGCCGTGGATTTGGGGGCGGACAACTACAATTTGCCGGGTTACTTCGGCAAACAGCGCTGGACTTACTACCGGATGCGGGCGGAGTCGCACAACACCCTGGTCATCAATCCGGGCGAAGGGCCGGACCAAATACCCACCGCCGCCACGAAAATCATCAAATTCCAGTCCACTCCCAACCGTGCCGTGGCTGTGGCTGACTTAACCCCGGCCTATGCCGAGGCCGCGCAAAGCGTGCAGCGCGGCCTGGCCATGCTCGAGCGGCGGCGGGTCCTCATTCAGGACGAGGTGAAAACCGCCCAACCGGCAGTCGTCTGGTGGTTTATGACCACCCCGGCTCAGATTCGCATCGAAAAAGACGGCCGGACGGCGCACCTGACCCAGGGCCAGGCCGAGCTGCGGGCCACCCTGCTGTCCCCAGCGGCCGCGCAATTCATCGTCATGGACGCCGTGCCCCTTCCCACCTCCCCCAACCCCGAGGGCCAGCGAAAAAATACCGGCGTGCGCAAGCTGGCCATCCATCTCAAAGAAGTCACCGATTTGCGTTTGGCCGTGTTGCTGACTCCCTCCCGCGGCACCCCCGAACCCCTGGTGATGCCGGCCCTGATGCCGCTCAGCCAATGGTAGGCGGGTTATTTTAGGTATTTTAACAGGACAAATCCGCCGATCAGCAGCACCATGAACACGATGGCCAGCCGGTCAAAGTATTTCTCAATGAATTCCTTCATCCGCGGCCCAAACCAATAAAGCAGTCCCCCCACCGCAAAGAAGCGCAACCCCCGCCCAATGACCGACGCCAGCAGGAATTGCATCACATCGAATTTGAACACCCCGGAGGCAATGGTAAACACCTTGTAGGGAATGGGCGTAATGGCCGCAGCGAGATTGCCCCAAAAGCCATATTCATCATACCACGTCTTGATCTTCGCCATCACGGCTTCCCCATGATAGGCCCTCACGATCGGCTGCCCGATCAAGTCGTAACCCCACAGGCCAATCCCATAGCCCGCCAGCCCCCCCAGCACCGATCCCACCGTGCAGATCAGCGCAAATCGAAAGGACTTTCTGGCTGCCCCCACGCAAAGGGCGATCAGCAGCACATCCGGCGGAATCGGGAAAAACGACGACTCCGCAAAGGCCAGCAGGAACAATGCAAGCTGCCCCTGCGGACGCTCCGCCCAACCGATGGTCCAGTCATAGAGGCGCCGAATGATATGCGGCCGGCGGGCGGCCACTGCTTGAGGTTTCGCAGCGTGTTGAGATTCGCTCACACGGCGAGAGGGAAAAGGAATCGCTCGCCGGTGTCAAGCCGGCGCTGGATCGGACCCCGTCACCCTGCGCGGGTTGGCGGTTGTTTGGCGGGACCGAAAACTTGCTATGGCCCGGCTGGCATCGCATTTGCTCTTTCAGTTGTGAGAACGACGGCCGAATTAACCGCATAATAAGATTGCGGGCCGGGGCCTATTTTGCTTTAATTAAGCAGCATTTTGCCAATGGGCCTTCCTCAGCCGGCGTGTGTGGCAGGCTTGCCGGGGAAACGGCCCATGGCAGCGCAGGGAACCAGAAATATCACGCTATGACGTTGCATTGGCGGGGGATCATGGCCGGTTTGGCTTTGCTGGCTGGCGGTGGAGCGGCGTTGGCTCAGCGGGCCGAATATTTACCGTTGGAGTTGCTTGACCCATCGCGCCCCGAGGGCGGCATCCGCCTCTGGAAATTCGATTTGTATCCCAGCGTCTCGGCCGGGGGGGAGTACAACGATAACATCACCTACCTCCGCTCGGGGGGAAGCAGTGATTTCGTCTGGTCCCTTTCACCCAGCATCACTGCGGTGGCGGGGACTGCCAAACGGCTGACGTTGACCTACTCCCCCAGCGCCCAATTTTACACCCGCAACAGTGATTATACGCGCCTGAATCATGGCGCCTCCCTTGGTCTGGCCTGGCCCATGTCCAAGTTGTCGCTCAACTTCGGGGCCACTTACAGCGACACCCTGAGCGCCGACGTCGTGGTGGGCAGCATGGCGCAAAACCGCAGTTTGTCCCTCACCGCCGGGGCGAGTTACCCCTGGAGTGAGAAAATCAGCTCCGCGCACAATGTGCGCTTTTCTTTTCAGGACTACGGAAATTATTACGGCACCGCCGGCATTCCCTCAGGAGGACTGATTGGCTACATGGACTGGGGCACGGATCATTGGGCACGGTATCGGTACTCGGAAAAAACCGGCTTCAGTCTGGGGGTCTCGGTGGGACAGCAAAATGCGCAGCATTCCGGCACCGACTCCGTCTATGAGCGGGTCATGGCCAGTGTGGATTACAGCGTCACCGAAAAAATCAGTGCCACCCTGGCCGTGGGGCCGGAGTTCCGCCAGTACTCAGGCAATACCGCCAACTCCATGGGGGTGGTGTTCAACGCCACCGGCTCATGGCGGCCCACTGACCGCACCGGCTTGAGCCTCAGCGCCAGCCGCTCCCAAACCCCCTCGCCAATCGTGGGGGGCGAAAATTATGTCAGTACCTCCGTCAGTCTCGGGGTGAGTCAGCAGCTTTTCAACCGCATTGGAGCCAGCGCCAGCATTGGCTATAGTAACGTTAGCTCGGGCAGAAGCGCGCCAGGCACGAGCACCAATCGCGATGATGATTATATTTTTGGACGGATTGGCTTCAGCCTGGCTCTCGCCCGCAACTGGTCTTTTGGCGTGCATTATGAGCGTCGCGAAAGTCTTTCGGACAACGCTTCGAGCTATGCTTTCAGCAACAACCGCGCGGGCTTTAACCTCACCTGGCGGTATTAGGCGGAAAAATCGCATGACGAATTCACTCAGCGCAAAAGGTGCCTGGCGGCCGCACGGGTTGGCAGCCCTGATTTTATTGGGCTTGGCCATGTTCTGGGTTTTTGGGCAGGGCACCACCGGCAGCCGCACCAACGCGCCGCCCGGCGGCAAGGCCGCCCAGGGAACCAATGACCTGTACCGGCTGGGCATCGGCGACATCCTCTCAGTCAAAGTGTACCGCGAGGAGGATTTGTCCGCCCAGGTCATGGTCAATCCAGACGGCATGATCAACCTCCAGTTGATCGGCCCCATCAAAGTGGCGGGCATGACCCTGCTCGATGTCAACCAGGTGGTCCGCGATTTGTACGCCAAAGACTTTCTGGTCAATCCCCATGTGGTGGTGGACATCGTGGAAACCAACCGCCTGCCCGAAAGTGCCATCACCAACCAGGTCAATCACTACATCGTCCTCGGGCAGGTCAACAAGCCGGGCACCTATGAACTGCGCGAGGGTGAGACCGTCAATTTGTTGCAGGCCATTGCCATCGCCGGCGGCTACACCCGCCTTGGCAACCCCAGCAAAATCACCGTGACGCGGCTTGAGGACGGCAAGCCCAACGTCATCAAGCTCGACGCCGACAAAATGTTGCGGGATCGCAGCTCCAAACCGTTTGAAATCAAACCCGACGACATCATCACCGTCGGCGAGAAAATCTTTTAGCTGATTTGTATGGTTTCGCCCAGCCAACCCTCCCAGCCCCTCCACTACCTGCCGCCGCCGGACATCACCGCCCCGGAAAGTCCCAGTGAGCTGCGGACGATCGCCGGCATCCTCGTGGACAAATTGTGGCTGATCATTTTGTGCGTCGTCATTGCGCTGGTGGTGGCCGCCTATCAATTGAAAAACTCCCCCCGCTTGTATCAGGCCGTCGCCACCGTGCAAGTGGAGCAGGAGGAAAAAAAGGCGGTCAAAGTGGACCCCATCGTCCGCGAGGACCTCCGCAGCTCGGAGACATTAAATACGATTGTGCAGAAGTTCAAAAGCCGCGCCTTGTTGGAGCGCGTCGTCGAAACCAACCGGCTGGCCCAAAACCCCGCCTTTGTCCCGCAAGACGGCTCGGTGACCCGCGATGAAGTAGTTGCCCGGCTCGGCGCCCTGACCAGGGCCGAGCTGCGCCGCGGCACCCGGCTGATTGACATTCTGGCGGTGCACACCGATCCCAAACTCGCGGCCGACATCGCCAACGCCATGGCCGAACAGTACATGGCGTACGACATCCAAACCGTCTCCGCCACCACCAAGGGCGCGTATTCCTATCTCCGCGATGAAACCGAGCGCTTGAAAAAGAAACTCGAGGAGTCGGAGCGCAATCTCCAGAAGTATCGCGAGGAGGCCGGCATTGTCTCGTTGCAGCAAAGCCAGGACGTGCTGGCGCCGCAACTGCGCGAACTGGCCGCCAAGGTGGCCCAGGCGCGCAGCGATACCGCCCGGTTGCAGCGGCAATACCAACGCCTGCTGGCGCAGGCCTCCAATGTCAGCGATTTGCTGCTGCTGCCCCAAATTGCCGCCGTGCCCGAAGTCCAGGCGCTGCGCTCGGCGCTCAGCAAAAGCGAGCAGGACTTCAAAATCCTTTCCCTGCGCTACAAGGAGAAGCATCCCAAATACATCGACGCCGCGGTCCAAATCGAGGCCATGAAACGGGATTTGCACCTGGCCGCCACCAACGCCCTCGCCCGGCTGCTGGAATCCATCAAGGTGGACATCGAGGATGCCAAAATCAATCAGGAGGGACTGGAAAAGGAGTTGAAACAGCTCGAAGCCGATGCCCTGAAGGTGAGCCAGCACGCCATCCAGTACAGCCTCCTCAGCCGGGAATTGGAGGCAGACCGCGCCTTGTTCGACTCCGTGCTGAATCGTCTTAAAGAGACCAGCCTGGCCGCGGAGCAGCAGCCGGAAAAACTTCGCTTTATCCAACCGGCCATTCCCCCTACTACGCCTTTTCTGCCCAATGTGCGCCGCACCTATAGCTTCGCCCTCCTGATTGGCCTGGCCGCCGGGCTGGCCCTCGCCTTCGGCAGCAACGCCCTGGATACCTCCTTCAAGTCGGTGGAGCAGGCCGAGGCTTACCTCCAACTGCCGGTGTTCACCGCCATTCCCAAGCTCAAGGAGGTGCGCCTTGGTGACACCCGCTTTGTCGCCATCGAAGGCGCGGATTCTCGCGGCGCGGAGGCCTTCCGCACGTTGCGCACCTCCGTTTTGATGTTGGCGCGGCAGGAGGACCGGAAAGTCTTTCTCTTTACCAGCGCCTTCCCCGGAGAGGGCAAAACCTTCAACTCCATCAATTTCGCCATTTCCCTCGCCCAACAGGGCCTCCGGGTGCTGCTCATTGACGCCGATTTGCGCAAACCCAGCGTCGAAAATTACATCACCGGCCAGAGCGGCAAGCTGGCCGGGCTGACTGATGTCCTGGTGGGCAACAAGGATTTTAGCGAGGTAATTCAAAGCATGGAGAAAGTGAAAAACCTGCATTGGCTGCCCGGCGGGAAACCGGCACCCAACCCCGCCGAACTGCTGGCGCAGCCCGCCTTCAAGGAGGTGATCAAGCAGGCCCTGAAGCATTACGACCGCATCGTACTGGACACTGCGCCCATCCATGCCGTCAGCGACACCCTGCTGATTTGCAATCTGGCCGAAACCGCCATCTTGGTGGTCAACAGCACCAAAACTCCCCGCAAGCCGGTTTTGCGATCCATCCAACTCATCCGCAACGCCGGCGGCAACCCCAGCGGGGTGGTGCTCAATCTGGTGCCCATCCGGCGCGGGGGTGGGTACTATTACGATAGCTACTACTACTATCACTCGGACTACTACGAGCAGAAAAAAGCCCGATCCCCTGACACGCCCTCCGAGGGGCCCGCTTCCTCAGTCAAACAAGCTGAGGAGGAAACCACGTCCTCCCCTGCAAAATAGCCGAAATATATTCGTATAACTGGTTGACGGGAAACTTTGATGTGTTTAGAAGGACTTTGTCCGAAAAATATGTAGGATTTTATTCCTACAAACGCCCACGGCCAGTGCGGACCATGTTTCCGATGCCATGAATGCGCCCGATTTGAAATACTGGGCTTTGATGGCGCTCATTTTCTTGTGTTGCCTCGGCATCCTCGCCGTGCGCCAGCCGCCAACTGAGGGGCGCGCCGAAGCCGCCTTGCTCGTCGGCATGCCTCTCCCTGAAATCCCCACCGCTGCCGTCCGACAGCTTCAGGGGGTTTCCCCCGGCCGCCGGGTTGCCTTGGCCAATCAAATGGTGCAGGAGCTGGCCCAAACGCAACCCGCCGTCATGCCATACCTCCTGGTGGCTCTTAGCCGGCACTTTCCCGAGCTTGCCCCCTGGCTCCTGGTGGAGGCCATCGCCGCCCAGCCAGCCCAAACGGTGGCCAGCGTCCGGGCCGTCAGCGCCGCCGTACCGGAACAGATGGAGGTTTTAATCACCCATTGTGTCCGAAGCCTTCCTGACGCTTTCCCCGTCGTGGCCATTGCGGCAGCCGAGCAGCGGCCCGAATCTGCAGAAACCATCCTTAGGGCGGTGGCCAGGGCCCTACCGGAGGCCGCCTCCGCATTGGAGACCGCAGCCAGGCGCCAGTCGCACTTTCCCCTCAACGTACGACAGGTCCTGGCCGAGGCCGATCGCCTGCTCGATACTGCTGCCCCCTCTGAGGCCTCCGCCGCCCGCCGCCGGACCGCCTCACACCCCGAGCCGGAGAATTCCCCTCGCCTCCATGGGCCTGGCAGTCAAAACCCCTTTGCCTGTCTCCAACAACTGGCTCGGGCCAGAATGGAAAAATTGAATCAAATGCCCTTGATGGACAACTGCACCAATGGCAGCGTGCCGCCCAGCACCGCCTTGCCGTCCCTTTCCCACTCAAGTTCAGGCGTATCCTTGGATGCCGCACATGGCGGCAATATAAAAGAATCGGAAAGCCGGGTGGAGGTGCGATGAAGCGCGCCCTGCAGCGGAATGCTCTCGCGCCCTTGAACCCCGGCGCATTTCGCCATAAAATAAAAACCGACATAGCCATGCCCGCAGTTTGAATCCGGGCCTGAAGATGGTGAATCATGGGTGTGGTGGCCGATGAAATATTGGTTCAGCATACGACGCTGAATCCAAAGGCGGCAGCTTGTCTTCAAAAAAAATGCCCTTCTCGTCCTTGACATGGCTCTGAACCAGTCCAATCAAGCCAAATGCCGCCGCTCATGTTGGGTATGGGGGGGGATTACCCTGATAATTTTGGCCGGCTGCCTGGCCTTGGCCTACGTCTTCCGTGCCCCGCTCTGCCTGGCTTATGCCGACCTCTGGATCGTTAATCAACCGGCGGTCAAGGCGGATGCCATTTTCGTGCTCGGCGGCGGCCTGCAATACCGTCCCTTCGTAGCCGCAGATTTCTACCATGCCGGCTTGGCCCCCCAAATCCTGATCAGCCATGCCAAACCCAGCCCCACCGACGAGCTGGGGCTGACCACCCAGGAGAAAGATCTAATGCGCAAAGTCCTGCTGGCCAAACACGTTCCGCAAAACGCCATCCAGGAAATTGGCTCCAACGTGACCAGCACCGTCGAGGAAACCCTGGCCCTGCGCGATTGGGCCCTGCGTCACAAGGCCAGACGGGTGTTGATACCCACCGACATCGCCCACAGCCGGCGCGCCAGGTTCATTTTCGAGCGAAGCCTTCGCGGGACGGATGTTGAAGTCATCGTCACCGGCATCGAACCTCGGGAATACCAGCGCACCAACTGGTGGCAGAAGGAGGAAGGCATCATCGCCTTCCAAAATGAGCTGATTAAGTATGCCCTCTACCTCTGGCGGTATTAGCCGGCACCGCTCCGGCCGGGCGGCGGCTTGCACCGCCGGCACTCGCCTTCGCCGGCATGGCTCCCGTCGGAAGGAACATCCCTCTCACCCGCGGGAATGCGCCGCAGCCAAATAAACAATTTCCCAAGGCGGCTCCTCTCAGGCAAAAAAGAAAAGGGAAATGAAAAAATTACTGGTTACTGGCTCCTCCGGTCTGATCGGTTCCGAAGTGGTCGAACAATTCTGCACCGACGGCTGGGAGGTGCATGGCGTGGATAACAACATGCGCGCCGACTTCTTCGGCCCGGCCGGCGACACCCGCTGGAACCAGCAGCGCTTGTGCGCCAAACATCGCCATTTCCATCACCATGAGCTGGACATCCGCAACCGCCAGGGAGTGCTCGACTTGGTCCAGGAACTGCGCCCCGATGCTATCGTCCACACGGCGGCCCAGCCCTCCCATGACTTGGCTGCTTCCCGTCCATTTGACGACTTTGACGTTAACGCCGTCGGCACCCTTAATCTCCTCGAAGCGGCGCGCCGCTTTTGTGCCGAATCACCCTTCGTGCACATGAGCACCAACAAGGTTTATGGCGACCGCCCCAACACCATTAAACTCAAAGAATTGGAAACCCGCTGGGATTATGACGACCCGGCTTTTGCCGACGGCATCGCCGAAGATTTCCCCATTGACCAGAGCAAGCACAGCCTTTTCGGCGCCTCCAAGGTGGCGGCCGACATCCTGGTGCAGGAATACGGGCGTTACTTCAACATGCCCACCTGTTGCCTCCGGGGCGGCTGCCTCACCGGCCCCAACCACAGCGGAGTCGAACTCCACGGCTTCCTCAGTTACCTGATCAAATGCAACCTGGAAGGCAAAGTCTATCGCATCTTCGGGTACAAGGGAAAGCAGGTGCGCGACAACATCCACAGTTACGACGTCGTCAGCTTTATCAAGTGTTTTATTGCCGCCCCCCGCTGCGCGGAGGTTTATAACATCGGCGGCGGCCGCCAGAACAGCATCTCCATCCTCGAAGCCTTCAAACTCATCGAATCCATCTCCGGCAAACCCATGCAATACGAATACCTCGACCAGCCCAGAATCGGCGATCATATTTGTTATATATCAAACGTAAACAAACTGACCAATGATTATCCGCACTGGAAGATATATAAGGGGTTGAAGAAAACTTTTGTGGAAATTACAAACAGTTATAACCATCGTGCAAAATACGCTGTAGAATGAATCTAATAGTTTACATTGCCACGAGATTTACCATTTTGGGTGGATTCCTTTTGAGAGCTGCCGGCTTGAGGCGTGATCCATTCGATTATTTACGCTTTTCGAAAGGGGTAATACACATTGGTGCACATACTGGTCAAGAGGCTAAATTATATGCTCAGTATAACCTGCCAGTGTTATGGATCGAGGCGGTTGAAGAGTATTACAATAGATTAGTCGAAAATATCAAATCATACCCTGAGCAAACGGCAGTTAATGCCTTGCTGGGTAGCAAAAATAATCAGGAAGTGAATTTTTTTGTCGGAGATACATTATCTTCAATGTACGAAATTAAAGACCTGCAAAAAATAATTAATGCCACAGGCGAATTCAAAAAGATCATCATGTTAACGAAGACTTTAGATTGCATCCTCGGATCGTCCAAAAAATA